>CAVITD010000137.1:0-2143 GCA_963645645.1 uncultured Eubacteriales bacterium | reverse complement strand
AATAAGAAAAGAGGTATTTAAGAAATGAATAAAAATGGAAGTCGTCTACTCGACAAAGACGAATATTTAGAAACATTAGAAAAGAAAGTTAATAATTTTTTTGAAGTTGATAGTTATATTAGTTTAGAAGAAGAAAATAAGTTTTTAAGTGATAATAGCTTAACTTTAGAAAATATAAATGAAAGAAAGTTTTACATTACTGATTTTGAAGATAATTTTACTTTTAAAGAAATGGTAGGTATTCATAATAAAATAATTGAATTTAAAAAGTTAATACCAACTGTTGAAGGTAAGACTTTAGATAATAATCAGATACTATCTATAGTTAATGAAAAACATAATAACTTGATTATTGCAGGAGCAGGGAGTGGAAAAACTACTACAATTATAGGAAAAGTTAAATATTTGATTATGAAAAATAATGTAGATGCTAAAGATATTTTGATATTATCGTTTACTAATGCTTCAAGTAAAGAGATGAAAGAAAGAATAGAAAAGGAAGTAAAGACTGAAATTCAGGTTAATACTTTTCATAAACTTGGTTATGACATAGTAAAAAGTGCATTAAATGAGGATTTAAAAGTGTATACTGATAAACTGGAATATCTAATTTTGAGTATATTAAACCAGCTTTTTAATGATGTAGAATATTATACTAACTTTGTAAATTACTTTTTAAAAGAGAATAAACTTAAATATTATTTATATGCACTTGGAATTTCTTTTCAATATGATGAATGTAACTCTGAATACTATTTATTTGAATATAAAATTTTTATTAGTGAGAAAAGTAGGCGTGGTAACATTTACTTTGATGGGGACTTAAATAAGCTAGTTGAAACTTTTAAGTTAATGGGTATTAAATGCAAATTAAAGAGTTTTAATTATTTATGGTCGATGTTAAATATGGAAGAGAATTTTACTTTTAAAGTGGTTAATTATTTGATTACTGTGATTAGTCTAATAAAGAGTAACAATTATAATTTAAGTGAGTTTGAAAAAATTGTTGATAACAGCAGCGTATACAAGATTATAAGTCCAGTTTATTTAGAGTACAATAAATATTTAGAGGAAAATAATTTGATAGACTATAGTGATATGATAAATAAGGCTACTTCTTTAATAAAGGAAAATAAGTATATACATAACTTTAAATACGTTATAGTAGATGAGTTTCAAGATACTTCAATGTGTCGTTATAACTTGTTAATGAGTATGAGAATGCAAAAAGACTACAACTTGTTTTGTGTAGGAGATGATTATCAAAGTATTTATAGATTTAGTGGAAGTGATGTATCTTTGATTACTAATTTTTCTAAATATTTTGGGGAAGCGTATGTTTCTAAAATAGTTAATACATACAGATTTAGTGATAAAATGGCTAAACTTAGTAGTGAGTTTGTTATGAAAAACAAAAGTCAAATAAGAAAAGTAGTTAAGGGCTATCCTAGTACAAATGAGCCTATTGAAATTATTTATAGTATGAGTGAGTTAGAGAGTGCTTTAAAAAGTTTACCTAATTATTCTAGTGTATTTTTATTAGGTAGGTATAACAGTGATAAGGATATTTTAAAAAGTAGTGAAGACTTTTTATATAATTATGGCGAGATATTAGAAGTTATTTACTTTAAAAGAATTGACTTAGAAATTAAATACTTGACTATTCATAAATCTAAAGGATTACAAGCAGATTATGTTTTTATCATTAATAATAAAGATAAAGGGTTTGGTTTTCCTAGTAAAATAGTGGAGGACACAGTTATAGAAAAACTTCTTGGAAGTAGTGAGATTTATCCATTTAGTGAAGAAAGAAGGCTACTTTATGTAGCGCTTACTAGAAGTAGAGTTAAAACATATTTGTTGGTTGAGAAAGAAAATGCATCAGTGTTTATAAGTGAACTAATTAAAGATTATAATATAGATAAAAATAGCGTAAAATAAATGTAAAAAAACAGCTTAAAAACTTGTATAAATTTAATACTAATAGTATATTTATAGTGTGAGGAGTGTGAGAATATGATTTATCCATCAATTGATAAACTATTAACTATAGTTGATTCAAAATATAAGTTAGTTCATGTAGCATCAATAAGAAGTAAAGAAATTATGGCTAATGGTTATTTACAAATGAAACCATCTGAGT
>CAVITD010000136.1:0-2157 GCA_963645645.1 uncultured Eubacteriales bacterium | reverse complement strand
AAGTATTACTTTTAGTTAGTGCTTTAATTATACTATTTGCTGTTTTATCAGTATTAATTAAGGAAGATGATATTCAAGTTAATAATGATGTAACTGAGTGGTATTCAACAACAAAGGAAGGCGGAGTAGTAGTTACAGTATTTGGACAAACTTGGTGTAAACACTGTCAAAACTTTAAGCCTGTTATGACTAAAGTTCAAAAGGAATATGGATTTAAATTATTCTGGTTTGATTTAGACGAAGTAAGTAACAAAGATAAAGTAACACTTGAAAATACATATGAAATTTACACTGATTTTGGTACTCCATATACTTTCATTACTAATAATGGAGAGTTTGTAGCTGATTATCAAAATGGTGAAATGACAGAAGACCAATTAATTGAATTCTTAAAAGAGAACAAGGTAATTGAAGAAAAAGAAGATTAATGCTAGACATTAATCTTTAATTTTAGAGGTGACTAATGAAAAAGAAGTTAGTGGTAGTGCTTACTTTAGTGTTAGTAATTGTGGTTATAAAGTATTTTACTGGAGACTATACTATTGCTTATAAAGTGGGAGACTATAGTATTAAAGAAGTTGTTAAAGATAATGATATTTATGTTGAAGTGACTGATAAAGATGGTGTTATATATAACTTTTTAAAGAATGGTAAGAGAAATTTTACTAAGAAAATGGTTAGTAAGATAACTAGCGAAGATGGTTGTATTAAACCTAATGGATTTTATTATGTGTGTAACGCTGATACTTTGGAAGTCAAGGACTTAGGTATTAGTTATGTTAGAAATGAGAAAGACTTTAATTTTAATGGTAACTTAGATAGTAATGAGTACGTGCTTATTTGGAAGTATGATGGATTTTATTATTTAAATGGAAGTGAATATAAGACTATTAATATTTTTAAGAAAGACAGGTATTCTAATGATTTGATGATAAGCAAAGATAAGTATTTAGTTTTTCCTAATTATAGTGAAGAGTATATGTTTGATGGGTTTATTATAATGGATGTGAGTACTGGAAAATATAAAGAGTTTAGTACTAACTTTAGTATAAGTTATGAGAGTGAGTATGTTGGGGAAAAGGGTAGTAATTTATATTTGTTTGATAAAAAGAATAATAATTTAATAGAGATAAATATTAAGAAAGCTAAAGCTAAGATAGTGGGAGACAAAATTAATGGATACTTTAAGTATGATGGGTTAAAGAAAGTCAGTGCTAAGTTAAGTGAGTACACTAGTGGGAACGTTAATTTCTTTAATAGAAAAGAAGAGACAGTGAGCGCTAGTGGTGAGTATTTATCTTATAAGTATAACAATAAAGTTAAGACAAAGTTTTTTAGTGAAGAAGTAAATGTTGTTAGTACTAATGGAGATAAGGTATACTTTATTTATAAGGATAATTTGTATAGTTATAGTATGGGAGAAGTAAAAGAGATAGCACATTACTTTGAATTAAATTTTAATAGTAAAGATAATGTATTTGCATATATTAAATAAATAAAGTTATTTCGTTAGGACGAAATAACTTTTAAAATTCTCAAGTTATTTCGTTTTGACGAAATAACTTTACAAATTATGAATTATGTATTATAATATTGTTAGAGGTGAAAACTATGTTGGTTAGAAAAAAATACTTATCGCAGATTAGAGGCTTTTATGACTCGAATTTAATTAAAATTTTAGTTGGAATAAGAAGATGTGGTAAATCTGTTATATTGGAACAAATAATGCATGAACTTAAAAATAAGAAAGTTGATGACAAACATATAATTTATGTTAATTTTGAATTTATTGAATTTGAAGATTTGTTAGATTATAAAAAGTTAAATAAATATATTAAGGAACAAATTACTGATAATAAAATATATTATGTGTTTTTAGATGAAATACAAAATGTTAACAAATTTGATAAAACAATTAATTCTCTTCGTGCTTCTGTAAAAAATATTAGTATATTTATAACTGGGTCAAATAGTGCTTTATTATCCCAAGAACTTTCTTCTGATTTATCAGGACGTTATGTGCTTTTTAACATTAATCCTTTATCGTATAAAGAATTTATTTTATTAACTGGTAAGGATGGATATAATGAAGATTCGTTTTGGAATTATGCTAAATGGGGTGGACTTCCCAATAGATGTGAGTTTGATGATGAAAAT
>CAVITD010000135.1:0-2211 GCA_963645645.1 uncultured Eubacteriales bacterium | reverse complement strand
TCCGAGACTAAGTTCACGCTGTAATAAAAACGGGAACTTTGAATTTTATTTAATGTCTTTTATTTTTCTAGTGAAATCTATTAATTTTTATGGTATACTTATAATAGGAGTGAGACAATATGAAAAAAGGGTTTGTATCAATGATTACTGTATATACATTTTTAATAGTATTCTTATTAATATTATCATCTATATTATCTAAATATGTAATGAAAAATAGACTAATTAATAGCCTTAATGAAACAGTAAAAACTGAACTTAATGAGAGGTATAACAGTGACTAAAAAAGGCTTTGTATTTATAGAAACAGTAATAGTAATTGTCTTACTTAGTGTTGGTATTGCAAGTATGTACTCCTTAATGACTAATATAACAACTGACATAAAAACAAGAAAATACTTTGATAATATAAGCGACTTATATAAAACTAATATCATAAGAGATAATGTAAGTGAAAACTTAACTGGCACTACATACCTAGAAATTACAAAAGATAACTGCTCTTCTTATATGACGAGTACTTGTACAAATTTACTTACTGACTTAGAAGTAGAAAGAGTAATAATTAACTTTACAAGTTTAGATAACATAATAAATAGTGATACAACAATTCCTAACAGCATGAATGAATACCTAAAAACAATTAATACATATAAAACAAACAAATACATAATAGTAAACTACAAATACAATAACAAAAACTATTATGCATCTCTAGAGGTGAAGTAATGAAAAAAAATGGATTTACCTTAGTTGAACTAACAATCAGTATTGTACTTCTTTCAGTAGTAATGATCTTCTTACTAAACTTTCTAACACTAGTCAAAAAAGAAGATATAGGAATAGAAGAAACTACAAGTATGGAAATAGATAAAAGTATAATTTCTAAAACAATTAATAGTGATATCTTAAAAGAAAACTATATCAGTACTCTTTCTTGTACAGAAGTGTTATGTAGTATAACCCTAACAAGCGGGGCTAAAAGAACTATTACTATAGATGGAAACATCATAAAATACACAGACACTACAAACAATAAAGTACTTATGTCTAGAAAAACTAACTTATCATATACTCTAAAAAGTGAAAGTTTAACCACTATTGATAAAATAACGTTTGTCACTGAAAACACAGAATACAATATAGAAATAATATCTAGCAAAATCTAGATATTTTTAAATACTATAAAAGTTAAGAATACACTAATTAATACAACCAAAACTTTATTCTTTACAAACACTTTATAATCAAGCTTACTACCTGACATTATTCCAAAAGCTTGCATTATCACTGACATTCCACTAATACTCATACCAAAAGCAAGTAATGTATATTTATAAACTAAAGGAATATTAAGAACACTTACACTTTTAACTCCAGTAGTTAGTTCTAAAATAATGTTTATAACCGTAATTACTTCTTGATTTATTCTTAAATAATATTTAATAATGCTAATAATTACTGTGAATACGACTATCACACCAAGTATAACTAAAAGGGTAGAAAAACTATTTTGTATGCTTGACTTTAAAAGGGTAAAAAATTTCACTTTACTTTTATCACTCACAAAATCTTTATCTTCTAAACTTTTATAATTAATTAAATAAACGATAAAACTACTAAAATAAAGTATAACCAAAACAATAACAGGATACACTTTATTATTAAATAACATTCCAACCGTGCCTATTACAAACATCGGGTTAGGGAAAAACGAAAAAGCTAAAACTCTTGACGCATCACTCACACTAATACAACTATTCTTAATCATATCATTTAAATATTTCGCATTACTGGGTAGTCCACTTATCATACTAACTATTAAAAAGTTTGCATATTTAAACTTAAAAATACGTTTCAAATTATCAAAATAATTGTAGTTTAGTAGTATATCACTTAATATAAAAAACGGCATTAAGCTAGGTAGTACATTCTTAACAAACACCGAAATACCCTGGTTTACTGCATTTATAACTAAGCTAGAATTAGTGAGAAACACAAATAAAACAAACGTTAAAAGTATAGTAAGTGTAATATCTTTAATAAATTTAATCATAATTAGTCCTTTCAGTGTTATAATATTAATATGAAAACTAATAAATTATATGAAAAAACAAAAAAATTTTTAAAAGATAACTGTAAATTTCTAATTATTTATAGCATCTTGCTACTTTTGTTCACTGTAAGACTTGACTATGAAGTATATACTCC
>CAVITD010000134.1:0-2219 GCA_963645645.1 uncultured Eubacteriales bacterium | reverse complement strand
TTTTCCATTTTCTAAGTACGCTTTAGCAAAATCATTGTTGTAGTTATCTAAAGTATTTGAAACGCTACTCATAAATTGTTTTTGAAACTCATTAGATGATGCGTTCATAATGCTATCAAAATCACTTTTTTTAACTTCTTCTATTTTAGTTGGTACAGGATCATTTTGTTTGTCATTTGCTTTTGCACAACTTGAAATTGGTAATATTAACATAGCTAGAGCTGTTGCAAAAGCGGCAACTTTCTTCCATGTCTTGTTAAAAGTTTTACTGAAGAAATTTTCTTTTTTATTTTTCTTTTCTTTTATTTCTTGTGATTTTAATTTATTTAATAGCTGTGTTCTTTTTTCTTTTGCTTCTAGACTTTTTTCTTTTTTCACTTTAAAGAATTCTTTTATTTCATTAGTTTTGTTTGCTATCCAAGTAGCTAATTTTGTACTAGCTATTGCTCCAAGAATAGTAGCAACAAAACCGTTTTTTTCTGTAACTTCTTCTGGCACAGCTACTAGTGCTTTTGTTTCATCATTTTCATAAGGGTTATCACTAGTTCTGTACTTTTGAAACATTTCTGAAAATTCTTTAGCTTCTACTCTATATACATATTTTTTATCAATTATTTCATTTAAATTTTCTATACCTGATTCATCCATAAATTTTATAGTTAAATCTCTTCCTGTTTCATAATCTGTGTTATATACGCTTCCATCTTTATAGAAGAAACACACTTGCCATTTTCGACCGTCTTCGCTATCAAATTTATAGAAAACAATATTTCTTATTTCTTTTTCCATTTTACTTAGACTCCTTTACCTTTTTATTTCCTGTATAATACCAAGAATTATTTAATAATTCTGTATCATTATAATAACTCCATTTAGTTTCTGTAGTACCAAGTGACTCTAATTTTCTAGTTCTATCACTTGAGTAGCAAACTGTTCCATATAATGGCTCAGTTCTACTATCCATTTCTGATACTGTTATGTTGCTATAGATATATACTGTCTTTGTTACATAACTGCCACATGTAGCCATAATACCATTTTTATTAGAAATTGGTGTTGTAGTTGATGAGACACTTTGATATGTTCCAGTATATGTATATTCATCATAGTAGAAATTAGGTAGTGTTGTACATACATCTGAACAGTAACTATAGTCAGCACCTACAAATACATAATGTTTATTTACTGTATCTCTTGGTGGATTACTATATGATTTTCTTCCATTATATGTCCAACCTGTTACAGATGAAGCTGTACTTGATGTTACATTGTTTATACTTGCATATGAAGTTGTTACAGCGTAAGTTGTGTTATTTACAATTACATAATTGTAGTTAGAACATGTTTTTTCTTGATATGATCCTGATGTTATTTGAACAGTTCTTTCTTTTGTATAATATTGTTTATGAGTACCAATTTTTTCTTTACGATTATATAATTTTACTTCTTTTAAACAGTTAACATCATTTGTAGCACATGTTATTGCTTTAGTATTACAACTTGTTTTTAACCATGATGACCAAGTTGTCCAAGATGAGAATTTAGCATTTGTTGTTTTAGCATATTCATATAAATATTCTTTTTCTGTTTCTGGCGTTGTTTTACAACTTTTTTCATAGTCTTCTTTTTGAACTTCATTGCCGTCTTTATCATAGTATTTTCCATCTACTATTTGACATGAATATTTATCACCATCTGGCTTTGTAGTACATTTTTCTTCATATGATGCTTTGTCTACTTCATTGCCATCTTTATCATAGTATTTTCCATCTACTATTTGGCATGAATATTTATTGTCATCATCATCATCATCTTTTTTACTATTACAACTTTTGTCAAAAGTATTTTTATCTACTATACTACCGTTTTTATCATAGTATTTTCCATCTACTTTTACACATGTGTACTTATCTTCTTCTTTTGTTTCCTTCTTAGTACACTCACTATCATATGTTGCCTTATTTACAACATTACCCGATTTACTATAATACTTTCCATTAACTATTTGACATGAATATTTTTTTACTATCTCTGTTTTATCTTTTACTATACTTCCCTTTATTACTACTTCAGTTTCTTTCTTTTCACAGATTGTTGAATTACAATATGTGTAACAACCTAAGTGTACTAAAATATAGTCTTCCTTTTCACTATCTTTGATGTTTACTTTTAATATATATTCATCTGATGCTTTAGTTATCTTTACATAACTTTTTTCA
>CAVITD010000133.1:0-2229 GCA_963645645.1 uncultured Eubacteriales bacterium | reverse complement strand
AAAATGGGCATTAGAAAAATCACAGTAACCAGTGCGGCTTTATTTGTTATTGGTTTAATCTATTTATTTCCAACTAAAGACTTAAAAATAGAGAAAAACATAAATTACATTGATGAAGAAAAAATGTCTCAAGTTTATATGTTAGACGAAAATAATTATGTAAGTGAAGTCTTGCATGAAATAAATGGAGACACCTTAGAAGATAAATTAAGAAGTAAATTAGAAAGTATTACTAGTAATGAAGAAAACAAAATTAAAAATTTTAAAGGGTTAATTCCAGAAAACACAAAAGTTTTAGAGCTTGATGTTAAAGACAAAGTTTGTACGGTGGACTTTTCTAAAGAATTATTAAGTGTAAGTGCTTTAGTTGAAGAAAAAATGATAGAAGCGATAGTATTTACTTTAACCAGTGAAAGTGAAGTAGCAAGTGTAATTATTAAAGTAGATGGTAAAGTTTTAGAAAGACTTCCAAATTCAAATAAGCTTTTACCAAATGTATTAGATAGAAGTTATGGAATTAATAAAGATTACGATATTAATAGTTTATACAACTTAACAAAAACAACAATTTATTATGTTGGAGATAACAACGGAGAATCATATTACGTTCCAGTAACTAAAATAACTAACAATAATGATGAAAAAATAAGTGTGATAGTAAATGAATTAAAGTCTAGTGTAATGTATCAGAGCAATTTAAATAGTTATTTAAATAATAAGACAGAACTAAAAAACTACAAAGTTGAAGAAGAAGTAATGAAACTAACCTTTAATGACAAGATATTTGACTCCATTTACGATAAGAATATACTAGAAGAAGTAGTGTACACAATTGGTAAAAGTGTAATGGAAAATTATGATGTTAAAAAAGTAATATTTTATGTAGATGATAAAGAAGTTGTAGAATTTTAGACATGAAAAAAAACTCTAGTAACTAGAGCTTATATTCTTAATGGCGACTCCGAGACGATTCGAACGTCCGACCGACGGCTTAGAAGGCCGTTGCTCTATCCTGCTGAGCTACGGAGTCAACTGATAAATAAAGTATACAACACATTTTATTAAAATGCAAGTGATTTTTTACAAAAAATACAAAAATGGAGGAATTATGAGTATAAAGTTTGTTATTCTTGGAAGTGACGAAAATGCTTATGGCATGAGTAGAGTGATTTACAAAACATATAAAGAAAAGCCTTTAGTATTATGTAACCGTGTTTTATACCCAACGATGTTTTCAAAAATCGTAGATATTAAAGTAATAGAAAACTTTGACACTGAAAGCGTGTGTATTAAATCACTAATAAGTATTATAGAGAACTTGAGAAAAACTACCAAAAATATTATACTAATCCCGTGTAGTGACTCATATATGGAATTTGTGATAAAAAATCAAGACTTATTGAGTGGGCTAGTTTTAAATAAATTTATTAGTTATGATTTGTTAAAAAAGTTTATTACTAAAGATAAATTTTATAATTTATGTGACAAATACAAACTGAGATATCCTAAGACTGTGATAATAAAAGAAAGTGATAGATTAGATATTTTAAAAAAGATAAACTTTAAATACCCATTAATATTAAAACCTAATAACTCTAATTCAAGTGAATATTTGCATACAGAATTTCCTAACAAAAAGAAGGTATTTCTAATTAAGAGTGAAACTGAACTTATAGAAACAGTTAACAATATTGATAAATCTAACTACAAAGATAATCTAATCGTGCAAGAATTTATTAAAGGAGACGACACTAATAATCTCGTGATAAACGCATACAATAGCGCTGATGGAAAAGTTAGAATGATGGGTATAGGTAGACCTATATTAGAAGAATACCATCCTAAAGTTTTAGGAAACTATGCAGCAATAATAAGTGAAGTAGGGTATAAAGAAGTAATGAGTGATGTAAAAAGATTTCTAGAAAGCATAAAATATGTAGGGTTTTCTAACTTTGATTTTAAGTATAATGATGCTGATAAAAAGTACTACTGTTTTGAAATAAACTATAGACAAGGAAGAAGTTCATACTTCTTAAACGAGTGTGGAGTAAACTTAATAGAATTATTAACTGATGACTTGGTATACAAAAAAAGAAAAGATATTATTTATCCAACTAAAAAAATCTTATGGTTAAATGTACCATATATAGTTACAAAAAAATACATAAATAACTGAGACTGCTGAAAAAGTAGTTAAAATTAAAACTGATAATTAGAGGTAGTTTCTAA
>CAVITD010000132.1:0-2306 GCA_963645645.1 uncultured Eubacteriales bacterium | reverse complement strand
CCTATAATTAAAGTTAAAAATTTGAATAGCATATTTACACTCCCTACTTAAATAGTATTTATTTATCACAAGTTTTAGTATATAATTATATTGGTGATATTATGAAAGAGATATTAATTTATGTATTTTTGGGAATTGTGCAAGGTTTAACCGAGCCATTACCAATTAGTTCAAGTGGGCACGTTTTTGTTTTGAAGAAACTTCTTGGAATTACCACAAGTGACTTAAACTTTGAAATTGTTGTTAATTTTGGTAGTTTGCTTGCAATTTTACTTATTTACAAAGATGATTTGATTAAACTTATTAAGAATTTCTTTATGTATTTTAAGGTAAAGAATGAAGAAACTAAAAGAGATTTTAAATACTGCTGGCTAATTGTACTTGGTAGTATTCCAGTTGGTATAATGGGGTTATTATTTAAAGACGTGATAGAAGAAAAACTTAATAATATGACAATTGTTGGAATTGCATTTTTAGTTACTAGTTTATTTTTACTTTTAGTTAGCAACATTAAAGGTAAAAGAAAAGAAAGTGACATGAATATAATGGACTCACTTGTTGTTGGACTTACTCAAGTTGTAGCTTTAATTCCTGGAATAAGTAGAAGTGGTTCTACATTAATTGGCGGCTTATTTAGAAAACTTGATAGAGAAACAGCTTTAAGGTATTCATTTATGCTTTATATTCCTGTAAGTGTTGGTACTACACTACTTGGTTTCAAAGACTTATTAGAAGCATCTAACTTACATGACATCATACTTCCTTATGGACTTGGATTTATTGCATCAATGGTAGTGTCATACTTTACTTTAAGATGGTTTATTGGCGTGGTTAAAAAAGGTAATTTAAAATATTTCAGCTTATATACTTTAATACTTGGAATTTTAATTCTTATATTTATGTAAGCAAAAGAAAGCTCTAGAACAGTATCTAGAGTTTTTTCATAGAATAAAAAAGCCTTATTTAGGCTCTTATTCAAAATAGTCAATATCTTCTAAAAAGTCGTCGTCAGTATTTTCTTCTATAACTTCTGGTTCTTCATTAGTGTTTACTTCTTCGTCAGTTGTATCTTCATTATTTACAGGCTCTTCACTAGATGTTTCAACCTCTACAGAACTACTTTCTTTAGTTTCTTCTTCGTCTTCGTCATACATTGAAGTTTTAACTAATTCTTCTTTTATTTTAGGAGCTTTACTTGTTTGTGTGTCGTCTCCTCTAGACCAAATACTTTCTATTTCTTCTTTTATAACATCAACGTTAACATATAAGTATTGTTGTTCATTATATAAACTATTTATTCTGTTAGTGTATTCAAGTTGTTTAATCTTGTCTTCAAATTTACTTAATGTGTCTACTCCATCATTTTGAATTCTATCGTTAAGTATCTCTAGACTTCTTTCTTCTTTTATTATTTCGTTATGTAAGTTATTGTAGTTTATATCTAAGTTTCTTAACTCTTCATTAAAGTTTTCTATATCTAGTTCATACTTATTTTCTAGGAATTTATCACTATTTATTTCGTCGTTTAGTAAATTTATGATACTAGCATATTCGCTTTCTAAGTTGTTTAAATTTGACTCATTAAATAACAATTCTTCAAG
This sequence comes from uncultured Eubacteriales bacterium, assembly GCA_963645645.1. GTDB lineage: Bacteria > Bacillota_I > Bacilli_A > RF39 > UBA660 > CAG-628. Next base: position 705 of record CAVITD010000132.1, on the reverse strand, counting down.
ACGTTTAAGCTTTTCTTCTTTTTTAAGTCTTTCTATTCTAGTACTTAGGAAAAGATTTTTTGATTCGTCAATTAAAGTATTTAACTCTTCTTTTCTTTTTTCTATTCCAGTAATAGTACTTTTAAATGTTTCAATTCTCTTGTTATGATATTTAGTTTTCTCAAATAAGCTTTCTTTAATTTCGTCACTTGAGTAATTATTTTCTTCTAAGACATTAGTTATATCATTTTTCTTGTTATTGTATACATCAATTAATTCAAAGATATTGCTACCTTTTATTTCTTCTAAAGTACGCTCGTAGTTGCTTTTAGCACGTTCTGTTAAAGTATCAAGTAAGTCTTTTACTTCCACTAGAGTTCTATTGTTTTTAAAAGCACTAAGAAGTTCAGTTCCAATTAATATAGAATTCTTTTCTTTGTTATCAAGTGCTTCATTTACTAAAGATAATTCTCTTTCTAAAGTATTAAGATAAACTTCGTCCTTGCTTTTGTCTGAATCATCAGTATAGCTTAAATTATCAAGTTTATAGTTTACTACTTCTATTAATTCTTCAACACTGTTAAGTTCTTTAGTAATAACTTCAATTTCGCCAGTAGTTTTTGCTTTAACTTTGCATTTTAAAGTTTTATCATTTAACTTTAGTTCTAACTCACTTTTCTGATTTTTTAGATTATTTAGTGTTTCTGTTAGGTATTTCTTTTCTTC
>CAVITD010000131.1:0-2351 GCA_963645645.1 uncultured Eubacteriales bacterium | reverse complement strand
GTTAATCTCCAACTATACAATTACAACCGAACCGTCGCACCATACTATTTCCTCCTCACAATTCAATGATAATATATTTTTATAAAAAATTCTATAAAGCATTAGTTTAGTTTTCTAAACTTTAAGTTGAGTTACAAATCCACTATATTCACTAAAGTCCCATTCTCTTTTAAAATACTAATTAAATCAGTAGTCTTAAGCCATAAAGTCGCCGAATTATCACATGGATGCATTCCAATTTTATCACACTTATTTATAAAATAACTATCTAAGTAAAATTTAACTATATTATCTTTATCATTTAATAAACCAAATGGAGTTACACTTCCAGGAGTTAATTTTAAAATTTCCATTAAATCTTTTTCACTTGCAAAACTAAGTCTTCTAGTATTATATTTTTCTCTAAAAACACTTAAATCAACTTTCTTTTTACCACTTACTGTAATTAAGTAGTAGTTTCTTTTCTTGTCATCTCTAACAAATAAGTTTTTCGCATCTGCTTCTGGATACGGCAAAACAACATCATCTAACTCATCCATAGTAAACACTCTTTTATGTTCAGTTATTTCATACCATATATCCTTACTTTTTATAAAATCATACACTTCTTCCTTAGTCACTTTAGTCCCTCACTTTCACATTAAACATTGACACGATATTCCCAGCATCCATCCTGTTTATTACTATTCCATTTAAACTTTTAACATCAAAACTAATTCCGTTAATTATGGACGTGCTAAAGTCAACATCCTTTAAATTACATCCTAAAAAAACAGATTTAGTTAAATTAACATTATTTAAAACAACATTATTTAAAGTACTCATATTAAAAGTAGCTTCAGTTAAGTCACTATCTTCTATTTCAATATTACTTATATTTGTTCCTGCAACATTCATGTATAAACCAACTGAAGAAATGATTTTGATATCTTTTAAATGTGAGTCCATAAAAGTGACACCTGTTAATTTACAATTTTCAAAAATAACTCTTGTTAAAAAAGTATCATTAAATCTCTTATTAGACAAATCACAGTTAATAAACTTAACATCCATCAAAGATACATCACTTATATCCATATTAGAAAAATCTATATTTTCAAAAACACACTCGTCAAATGTATAATCAGTTAAATCAAGTACTATACTACTATTTTCCCTAATTATTACTTTATTAAATTCTTCATTTTTAACACATTCACTAAAAGAAGACACTTCACAATTTTTAATTTTTGGTTCACTTATTTTCATTTCCATACCTCATACAAAGAGTATAACACATTTTAAACTATTTATATAGATTTTTTATATTTTTCGTGCTATTATGGTTTTAAGGGTGAATACTTATGAACAGTAAACTTATGATTAGTGAAATAATATTAGATAGAGACAAAATTGAAAATTATGACAAATATCCTTTTAATATTCCAGTTGTTAAGGACTTTGAAAAACTTAAACTTAATTCTCCAGTTACATTTTTTGTTGGAGAAAATGGCGTTGGTAAATCAACATTTATTGAAGCAATTGCTGTAAACTTAGGACTACCTAAAGAAGGTGGTACTGAAAACTTTATGTACGAAACCAATGACACAACTTCTAACTTAAGAGATTACTTAAAAATTAAAATTGACAACAAACCTAAGACTAAATTCTTTTTAAGAGCCGAAAGCTTTTATAATTTTTCTACTGAAGTTGAAAGACTTGTTAAAGAAGATGACTTTCACAGTTTGTTTAGGTCGTATGGTGGCAATTTACATGAATGCTCACATGGAGAGGCTTTTCTAAAACTTGTGCAAAACAGATTTACTGAAAATGGTTTATATATCTTAGACGAACCAGAAGCCGCTTTGTCGGCTCAAAGACAATTATCCTTATTATGCTTAATAGATAGCCTTGTAAAAAAAGGAAGTCAGTTTATTATATCAACTCACTCGCCTATTTTAATAAGTTATAGAAATGGTAAAATTTTAGATTTAAATGATAACTTTAAAGAAGTTAGTTACAAAGATACAGAAATTTATAAACTATACAAAATGTATTTAGATAACTCTGATAATATGCAAGATAGATTATTCAATAATTAGAAACATTAATTTTGTTTCTTTTTCTTTTATATAATCCATTGAATATTTTTGCCACTTTTACCACTTTTATTCAATAGTTTTTTCACTTTTACAAGTGAGTGATCCTTAATTATTTAAATTTATATGATATAAAATACTAAACATTTTAACACACTATAAGAATATAAGTAATAAATTATTTCCATGTGAAATATATATTTTTAATTTCTTTTAAAAAGAAAAAATAACCTTTTCAGATTACATTTCTGCCTAAGGGATCCCGTACTTAAC
>CAVITD010000130.1:0-2418 GCA_963645645.1 uncultured Eubacteriales bacterium | reverse complement strand
GTCTTTATTCCATTCTTTATTATCAAAATCAAAATATTTGTAGTTATTTTTATATATGTAGTTACCAAGTCCTAGAAAATCATAGCTATATTTTTTGCTTTTAGTGAAAGACTCATTAATATAACTTTCAACTTTTTTTTCTGCTTTTTTACTAATACTCTTTAATACATCTGTGTTATCTAAATTATCTTTACAACCATAATAAACAATTTCAGCACCAACATCTCCCTTAACATTAATTGTGTCTATATTTAATTTGCTTTTTAGTGTTATTTTACTTTCTAGAGTTTCAATAGTGAAGTATCCACCATCACATTCAATTGTTAATGTTGCATTTTTAATTTTATTTCTTAAAAAATTTACTCCTTTTGTTTCTTCATCAGTTAATTCAATTACTTCCTTATCTTTAAAAAATACCATGTTTTTAACTTCAACGTAACTTTCAGTTTTTGAGTCTTTAAGACTATCATTCTCACTACTTTTACTAGTATCTTTTATATAAACGTTTGGAAATATTGTATCTTTTCCTTTTATATAGTAATTATTTATTAATTCTCTTATGTGTAAACTATTAATTCCACCATATCTTGTTTCACTGTTCATTACCACATTATACAAATTATTTGCAGAGTTTGTATCAAAGTGACTTATGCTAGACAAAATATCAAGGCTTTTATTCTCAGTAGAAGTAATAACTAGAAAATTCAAAGAAAGTCTAGTGTCTCTAACAAGGAAATCCATTATTTCATCAAGTCCATCATTTAAAACACTTTGGTCTAAAAACACATAATCAACATCTGCCAGAAAGAAAACTTTACTTGTCTTTTTATTCATGCTTCTTGCTGCTTCAAATATGGTTTTACCTTGCCCACTTATAACTGTAATCGGACTTTTATTGAGACCACTTTTTTCACTATCTAAAACATTTACTAATTGAATATCTAAGTTATATAAATCACCATCTTTGCTAATCCCCATAGCGCTTACGATACCGAGATCGTTAAGTTCTTTATAGTTGTAACATCCCGTACATATGAAAGTCAAAAATATTAATAAAATAACTTTTTTCATGAATTACCCCTTTCTAAAGATATTCTTTTTAGTTACATAACTAGGTCTTTTATTTGAAGATTTAATATCTTTTCTTAAAATAGCATTACCTTGTTCACTGAAAATGAAAGGAAAAATTGGAATAGTGTAGGGTTTACCAAATGTTTTAATGCTAGATAAATTTATAACGAGAAGAAGTACACCCATGATAAAACCAATTACTCCAAATGTTGCTGCAAAAAACATAAGAGTATATCTCCAAAATCTAATACTTCCTTGCATATCATAGTAAATAAATATTAAACTACTTATTGAACTAACTGCGACTACAATTACCATAATGGGGGAAATTAATCCAGCACTTACCGCCGCGTCTCCTAAAACTAAAGCACCCAAAATACTTAAGGAAGTACCACGGTTGTTTGGAGTTCTAGCGTCTCCTTCATATAAAAGTTCAAATGTAAATAAAAGAATAAATGCTTCAATAATAATAGGAAAGGGAACATTACTTCTTTGCATAGAAAAGTTTATTAATAAGTTTACTGGAAGAATTTCAGGGTCATATGTCGTTATGGCTATAAAGAAAGCAGGAGTAACAATAGCCAAAATAAATGCAAGAAGTCTAATAACTCTCATGAATGTTGAAAAGAAAGGTTTATGGTAATAGTCTTCACTATTTTGAAAGAAATCAACAAAGAATGTAGGACACACTATGACACTTGGAGAGTTTTCCATTGTAACGATTACTCTTCCTTCAAGTAAATATCTTGATGCGTCATCTGGTTTTTCAGTGTACATTAAAGTTGGAAATAATGTTTTGTTAGAACTATCTATATAACTTTTTAAATAGTTAACATCAATTACACCATCTACATTGATATTCTTTAATTTTGAATAAACTTCATTAATTAACTCATCTTCACAAATATTGTCCATGTATAAAAGTCCTACTTTGCTTTTACCTTGTACGCCTAGAGTTAGTTCTTTTATAAGTAAGTGCTCACTTTTAATCCTTTTTCTAATAAGACCCAAATTCTTTTGATAGTTTTCAGTAAATGAGTCTTTAGGTCCGCGAATAACTGGCTCGCTTGTTGGTTCAGTTACACCTCTATCTAATTCGGCTCTTGTTTCGTATGCAATGCAAGTACTTTTGTAAATTACTAGGGTAAATCCACTAAAAAGTAGTTCGTAAAGTTTCTTTTCATCATTAACACATTTAAAGTTGATACTTGGTATATACTCATTTATATCTTTTTTTAAGTTTTCAAGCACATTATTACCAATGATACTTTTATTACTAAAATATTTTAGAATAAAATCATTTACTCTGTCGCCACTGCTTACACTTTCATTTGATACCACGTACAC
>CAVITD010000129.1:0-2600 GCA_963645645.1 uncultured Eubacteriales bacterium | reverse complement strand
GCACAAGTGAATCTGTATTAGGATAAGTTCCATTTAAAATACTAGACTGAAATAATAAATCTTCATACTTAAATAAAACCTTATTACTAAATGTATGTAACTCAATTGTCTTTGTATCATCATCTATTAACTTAACAAATTCATTAATATTTCTAGCAGGTATAACAATATTTACATTACTATCAGTATAATCATTAAACTTAACACATTTTTTAGCAAGTCTATAACTATCAGTCGCAACACACTCTAAAGTATTTCCAGCAATTTTAATGTTAATACCAGTAAGCAAAGGTTTACTTTCTTGTTGACTAGTAGCAAAAACAGTTTGATTAACAATATCCTTAAAATTACCAGCAGTTAACTTAATAGGATTACTTCCCTCCTCTAGCTTAATATTAGGAAACTCATTAACATCAAAACAATTCAAATTATATTTACTTGTCATAGTACTAATAATAGCTTTACAACCATCCACTTCTTCAATAACAATATCTTCATTAGGTAACTTTCTAATTATGTCTAGAATAAACCTACCATATATGACAACACTACCAGTACTACTAATTTCCTTAATCTTTGATTTATCAATAAATGTTTTAATAGTAATCTCATTATCTGTAGCCATTAAGCTAAGTCCATCATTACTAAGTTCAAACAAAATACCATTAATTATAGGAATAATATTTCTATTAGATAAAGCCCTTCCAACATTATTTAAATTTTCTAGTAATACTTCTTTATTAATTTTAAATTTCATAACATCTCCTCCATTTCTTATTTATTTAAATTAATAATTATAATATAGAAGTTGATAATGTTAATAACGTGTCTAAGCCTAGTATTTATAGGACTTTCCTTATGTGTATAACTTTACATTATTAACATTTTATTCACTCATTTTAAGTTTCAACTCACTAATCATTTTTTCAAGCTCCCCATTATTCTTTATATCCTCATTTATCTTCTCATACGCATGAATTACAGTTGAATGGTCTCTTCCACCAAACTCCAGTCCAATTCTAGGGTATGTTTCATCAGTTAGTATTCTAGACAGGTACATCGCTATCATTCTAGCATTAGCAATATCTTTACTTCTCTTTTTACCTTTTAAATCATCAGGTGTTAACTTAAAGTACTGACTAACTATGTTCATAATTTTTCCAATACTATTAACAGTGTACTGTCCCATGCCGTTTACATATTCATCAAGCGCTTCCATAGCCGTCTCTAAAGTATAATTTTTAATATTACAAATTGCTGAATAAGCAGCCAGTCTAGTTATCATTCCCTCTAGGTTTCTAACGTCACTTCCACAATTAGAAGCCATAAAATCAATTATCTCTTCACTTAAATCAATAGCCAAATCAGAAGTCTTTATCTTATTTTTAATTATCTTAACCTTAAGGTCAAACTCTGGAACGCTTATAATAGCCTTAAGTCCCCAGTTAAACCTAGTTCTTAATCTGTCAGCAAACATCTTTAAATCGTCAACACTTCTATCACTACATATGATAATCTGTTTTTCCTTATAATATAGAGAATTAAAAGTATTAGTAAACTCTTGCTGCGTCGCATTAGCGCTTCCCAAAAACTGAATATCGTCTATCATTAATACATCAACATCTCTATATTTTTCTTTAAAAATGTCAATATAATTGAAGTTATCCTCTTTATTCCCACTATCTCTAGTAATACTTATAAACTCATTCATAAATTCATCAGTAGTTATATAAAGTACCCTAAGTTTAGTATTCTGAACAATGTAATTCCCAATCGCGTGCATTAAATGCGTTTTCCCAAGTCCACTTTTACCATACAAGAACAACGGATTATATAGTTTCCCTGGATTCTGCGCAACTGATAAACAGCTACTAAATGCAAACCTATTGGAGTCCCCTACCACAAAATTATCAAAAGTATACTTAGGGTTTAAATTAGTCTTTCTTGCTTCTACAAAATTGTCAATAACACTATCATCAAGCCCTATTTTCTCAATATTATCAAGAGTATTCTCTTTATATTCGCCCTCTAAACAGAAAACAATATTTAAGTTCTTTCCAGTAATATTAAGGAAAATCTCTTCTATAATATCCATATAATTGTTAATAATGTGGTTCTTATGCACAGAATACGGAACAATTATAACAATATCTTTATCATTAATTGTTAACAACTTAATATTTATAAACCATGTATTAAAAGTAACATCACTGACTTTACTCTTTAACTCGTTTATAAAATCATTCCAAATTTTAACTTTGTCCATAACTCATCACCCCACAGCACTTATCCACATACATTGTAACCCATTTTTCTAATTTTAGGAAGTATAAATTTCAAAAAAATGTTATCAACATGACTTATTAACAACTTATCAACACATTTTTTCTCTATTTTACCTATCTTTGACACACTTATTAACATTATCAACATTTTTCAAATTCACACTGTTAATAAGTTTATCCACATAAAATGTTAATATGTGAATAAAATAAAAAGTTGACAAATAATATTCTATAGTTTATAATCTTATAAGTCAAGCAAAAAAAGATGGGAGGAATAAAAAAATGAAATTAACACCGGTTGCAAAGAAAAACAAC
>CAVITD010000128.1:0-2671 GCA_963645645.1 uncultured Eubacteriales bacterium | reverse complement strand
ACTCTAAAGAAGAAATAGAAGCATTTATTATTGCAAAAGATATACTTAGTAAAGTAAAAGGTAACTATCAAATATTTGATAAAGACACAAGTGTACTTAGAAACGCTGTATATAGCGACTTCGTAATATTAATGGATAGAACTACTAACTTTGATTTATATAAAAAGATATTCTTGTATTTAGGTATACCACTAGAATTATATAAAGACGAAACAATGAATGAAGATACTGATATAATTGTGTTAAATAACTTAATAAAATTTACTATTAAACTTGATACTGGAGTATATGATAAAGAACTTGAGTACTTGTTTACAAGTGTTATGAGAAGTTTCTTGTGTGAAAGTAGTGATGAAGAAATATTTGATACAATTAAAAATAAGACAATACTAAGTAGTAACTTAGCAAATAAAGTAAGAAAGATTAAGTTAAATAATAAATCTAGTTATGAAATAATAAATGATTTAATTAATGAATTTGATTTTTATGATAAACTAATTACAATAGGTAACGAAACTGCATCAAGTGTAAAACTAAGTAGTATTTTATCTAATGCAAAAACTACTAGTAGTATAGGCTATGATATAAATAGTTTTAGTGAGTACTTAGATAATGTTATTAAAGAAAAAATAGACATCAAATACACAATTCATAGTGGAGTAAGTAATTCAGTTAAGATAATGACTATTCATAAATCAAAAGGACTAGAGTTTCCAATATGTTATTTTTCAGGACTTTATAAGCCATTTAATATAAGTGATATAAAAGAAAAGTTTACATATAGTAATAAATACGGAATAATAACTCCATATTTTGATGAAGGTGTAGGAGAGACTATTTATAAAAACTTACTAAAAAATGATTACTTAAAAGAAGAGATTAGTGAGAAAATAAGACTATTCTATGTAGCCCTTACTAGAGCAAAAGAAAAAATGATATTAGTCATGCCTTATGAAGAGATAGTAAATGGTAAAGAAAGTGATTTAGTAAGTAGTGTAGTAAGAAGTAAATATAAAAGTCTTTTAGATATTGTTTCTAGTACTTTAGTTAGTTTAACAAAGTATGTCACAGTAATTGATTACAATAAATCTGGTATAACAAAAGACTATAGTTTACTTATTAAAAAAGACTTTAAAAGTGGGATAGAAAAAAGTAGTGAAGTATTAAATGTTAATGAACTTTCAGTTGAAAACGAAAGCATTATAGATAAACATTACTCAAAAGAAAACAACAAATTAATTACTACAGACATAAAAAAGAATATTGAGTTTGGTAAGTATGTTCACGAAGTACTAGAGTATTTTGATTTAAAAACAAAAGATTACTCTTACATAAAAGACGAGTTTATAAAAAAGAAAGTTATGTCTTTTGCTAACTTGAAAATATTTGATAATGTTAAAGATGCTAATATCTTCCATGAATATGAGTTTGTTTATACTTTAGATAATACTAAATACCATGGAGTAATAGACTTAATGTTAGAATACACTGATTACATAGATATAATTGACTACAAATTAAGTGATATAACAGACATTAACTATATCTCACAATTAAATGGTTACAAAGATTATATTAGTAGTATTACTAAAAAAACGGTTAATGTTTATTTATATTCAATAATTAATGAAAAAATGAGTAGTTTGTAATAGACACACAACGAAAAAAGTAGTATACTATTATTGTAAGGAGTTGATAGTATGGAGTATAAATTACTAAATATTGTTAATTCTTTCGTTTGTTTCTTTTGATGGACGCTTTGGCGTCCCTTTTTGTAATTAAAAAGGAGTGTGTGATTATGAAACAAGTAACAAAAGATATGATACATATTTACAAACTTAATAAACTTAAATGTGATTTTGCAGGATATACTTTTAATAATAATCGTGAATTAAGTTTTCATCATTTAATAATAGCAAACAGAGACGGTGGACCGTACACAATAGACAACGGAGCTATTTTAAAACAAAGTACTAGCCATGACTACATTCATAGAATTGAAGAATTAGACCCTGAAATATTTTACCTAATAACAAGTGAAATGATAGACGAAAACATTAAAGGCTATTTAGACATTCAAAATTTAAGGAAAATAAGAAGACTACTAGAATATTTTGAGAAAGAACACTGTAGCACTAGAACTAAAAATGGAAAACTACTTATAAAAGAATCTTACATAAGAGATAGAATAAAACTATAAAGTACGGCAAATAAATGTCGTACTTTAAATTTTGTTGTTCTTTATAAATTCTCTATATAATTTAACTAAAGCTCTTTTTTCAATTCTACTTACATAACTTCTACTAATCTTTAAATCTTTAGCTATCTCTCTTTGCGTCTCTTCATCTTTATCAAGTAGACCATATCTTCTTATAATAATTTCCTTTTCTCTTTTAGTTAATACACCAATATAAGTTCTTAAAAGTTCTACATTATCTTTTAAATTAATAATCTCTGAAGAGTCAACATACTCACTTTTTAAAACTTCTCCTAAAGTAATCTCATTACCATCTTTGTCATATCCAATACTATCATCTAAACTTAAATTATTCATATTCTTTTTATTTTGTCTTATATACATGAGTATCTCATTTTCAATACACTTAGCTGCATAAGTAATTAATTTAACAGGCTTGCTTGGGTTATACGTGTCGATTCCCTTTATTAACCC
>CAVITD010000127.1:0-2722 GCA_963645645.1 uncultured Eubacteriales bacterium | reverse complement strand
TTGTCACTTTTAATTCTGTCATAATCGTAAAATTTAAATTATTAATAATTTATATGTTTAATAGTCTTTGAGGGACTACATTATAATACCAAAGTCATCTACAGCAACTTTCTGAGTATTACTTAAATTTATACTTTCATCTTCATCACTGAATAATTGGGTATTTACAGTAAACACTCCACTATCCCCTGCGTTCATCCAAAATGTTATAACTCTAGTCTTTCCAGCACTTACAGTAAAATCATCAAGAATTGTAAACGCAGCAGTTTCTCCTATATTCATAAATACTTGAACACCACTAAATGTGTAACCTCCTGAACCACCAACAAATGTTACTGGTATACCAATATTGTACATACTAGATACATTACCCACTGCAATGTTATTTTCATCAGTTGCTACAAAAGAAGTAGTACTTGTACCTGTTCCTATAGAAACTCTAACCTTCACCTCACCACTAGTTGACACTATGGTATCACAAGGCATTCGTATTCCACAGTATGAGCTATCACTACTACTAGCCCAAATAGATGATATTGTATCTTGAAGAGTAGTACTGTTTCGATTTACCTTATAAGCAAGAAGTAATCCTACTATACTATAAGTAGTAGATGGAGATAACGTCTTACTAAAAGTAAAACTAGTCTGAGTTCTACTACACCCTTTAAGAAACCCATTAGCGGCAGTAGCTGTATCTGTCCCATTACCTGGGACAATTAAATGCCAACTATCCTTACTACTATTATATATCCTATATGCAACAGCCATACGCCAAATAACATTTTTATAAATATTGTAATCAAACTGTAAAGGCTTTACTCCTTTGTCATTAGTACTAAGACCAACAGTAAATGTAGCAGTACCTTCATCCCAGCTAACACTTAAAGTAAAGGGCACAGGAGCAACAGAACTATACCCTACAAAGTCGCCCATTCTATAAGGAGATGTTGCCCCCCCCATAGGTATGCTTCGATAATAGCTATAATTCCTTGTGTCAGCAGTACTTGTACCACCATAAGCAGCATCATCATATCTAGCCAAGTCTGGAAATACAATACCCAACGTACCATACTTAACACCTGTTTTAACTTGACTACCCATGACAATATTCTCTTTATTACTGTCTGTCTCATCAGGTATACCATAATCTTCATATGGAACCATCTGCCACATATTATTATAATCACAGGGTTTCATCAATGACCAAATGTTTACATTACTGCTTTTACATAAAGTAGCTAAGTCATTACTTGAAGAACCTAAAGCACTTTTAATATCATCTATTGATACTGGTGCGGCTATAATACCATTACTATAACTCATAATTTTAATATTCACTTATTGTACAAATTTGTCTATTAGGCGCAATAGGATCAGCTTCCATAGTAGGAAGGGTAACAGTCCATGTAGCAGTAAACTTTCTAGTTTTACCTCCAAGGATTTTACAAGTAGTACTCCAAGCTAGTTTGCAACTAGTACTACTAGCAGTAAATTTCATTGCACATTTATCAAATGGACTATTACTACTCCATGTTGTACTTGCAAGGTTTATAGCACCACTAGTAGGATTAGCGCCAGTATTCCAAACTGCTACATTCATGGTCTTAGCAACTGTATTACCATCAGCAGGACTAAAGCTCAGAATAGTAGTAATAGCAGTTGTCCTGCCTGTAAGAGTAGCAGCAACATCACTATTACTACTAAAGTATATCCAATAAGTACCATCAGAATTTTTAATAATCCTAGAAAGAACTGTAATGTTATTAAACTCACTATAATTTGTGGTATCGCTTCCTTCTGAAGCCACAAACCAAGTTTGGGCTAAAGGAAAAAACTTCTGAGTGCTTGTGCCATATTTAATAAGCCCAAAAGAACATAGAAGATATTCCCGCTTATAAAAGTACTTTGTACTAGTATTAGTAGGATAACCATCTAGCATACCTATTGTAGGTAGACTACAGGTTACTTGATAGTTAACACCTGTACTACTATTTACACTACCATCAATCTTTGGTCCTCTATAGCATATACCAGCAGGTATACTTCTTTCAGTAGTACCCTTTGGAGGTGTCACAGTTCCATTTTTCATAGCTGCTTCTACAATAATACCTACATAAAGGCCATTGCCAGTATCATTACCAAACATACTACCAAGACCTATAAAATTGTCTGTATCATCATAGTTATAAGTTAAACTACAAGCACAAAATAAACCAGATTGAAACTTAGGAACAATAGTTGCATTGACTATAGGTTTTATTCCATTAGGATAACTAGGGGGAGCTGGAGAATAACCTAAAAAGTCTTGTATTCTGTATGGAGAAGAAGGCCCTCCACTAGGACGATGATATGTCATACTAGGACTTGGACAAGCAAAACTATAAGTACCTACTACATTACTAGTTATAACTCTACCTGTAACATCACAATATGCCTTACGTATGCCATAGTTTTCAACACCATTCACATAATCATCACTACCAGTATTTCCTTTGTAGTAATCTCCACTAGGAAAAGCAGCAGGATAACTAATAGGCTTGTGAATAGCATACATAGTAATATTACTAGCAAGACATAAAGTTGCTAAGTCATAACTAGAAGTAGCAAGATAATTATGCAAGTCATCTATAGATATTGGCTCAACAAACTTTTTATTAGCTGAATCGAAACTCATAACTATTTATTCTTTAATTGTTCAACTTCATTTTCCAATTCCCTTACC
>CAVITD010000126.1:0-2773 GCA_963645645.1 uncultured Eubacteriales bacterium | reverse complement strand
ATATTGGTGTTTTAAAAAGGAAGTAAGAAGTATGAAACAAGTATTAGAATATTTAGAAAAGAATGACAAAAATAAAACTGCAGTTATTTGTGAAAGTGAGTCTATTACATATGGAGAGTTAATTAGTAAATCCAAACTAATTGGGTCTAACCTTTTAGATAAAGTTAAGATTAATGAACCAGTAATTGTATTTATGGATAAAGGTATAACTACACTAGAAGTTTTTTTTGGTATTTTATATAGTGGTGGATGTTATAGTTTAGTAAATCCAGAGTTTCCCCAAAATAGAATTAAGTCTATTTTAAATACTCTTCTAGCAAAATGTGTTATTACAAATACAGAAAACTATGAAAAGGCTAAAGAAGTTTTTAGTGAAATAAATATAATTAAGTGTGAAGATTTAGTTAGTGGAAGTATTTTAGAAAGTGAATTAGAAAACATTAGAAAGTCTAAATTAGATATAGACCCAGTATATATTAATTTTACAAGTGGTAGTACTGGAGTACCAAAAGGTGTTGTTGTAAGTAATAGAAGTATAATTGATTTTATTGATGTGTTTACTAACCTATTTGATATTAAAGAAAGTGACATAATCGCAAACCAAGCACCATTTGATTTTGATGTTTCAGTAAAAGACATCTATAGTGCACTTTGTAAGGGTTCAACTTTGTTAATTGTGCCAAAGAAATTATTTAGTAGTCCTGCTAATTTACTTGATTACCTAGTTAATAATAAAGCTACTACGCTTATCTGGGCAGTCAGCGCCTTATGTTTAATTACTACATTCCACGGCTTAGACTACAAAGTACCAACAAGTGTTAACAAAATAATCTATAGTGGCGAAGTAATGCCGCTTAAACACTTAAAAATATGGATGGATAAGTTACCAAATGTGAGAGTAATTAATGTATATGGTCCTACTGAAATAACTTGTAATTGTACTTATCATGAAGTTAACAGAGATAGAACTTATGTAGAAAATATTCCTATCGGTAAAAGTTTTCCTAATGAAAAAGTTTTCTTGCTTGATGATGAAAACAAACTAGTTAGTACTCCTAACATTCCTGGAGAAATATGTGTAAGTGGAACTTGTCTTAGTTTAGGATACTACAATAATAAAGAAGTAACTGATAAAGTGTTTATGCAAAACCCACTAAACAATAAATACTTTGAGCCTATTTATAAAACTGGAGACCTAGCGATGTACGATGAAAATATGGATTTAGTTTTTAAAGGAAGAAAAGACTTTCAAATTAAGTATATGGGTCACAGAATAGAGCTCGAAGAAATAGACACAGAAGTACTTAAGTTAGATGGTGTTAAAAGATGTCTTACATTGTTTGATGAAAATAAAAGTAAACTTTGGTGTTTCTATGTAGGAGAAGTTACTAAAGAGGATATTATAACTTTCTTAAAAGCGAATGTTCCTGAATATATGGTGCCTACTAAATATGTTAAGTTAGAAGAGTTTATACTTACTAAAAATGGTAAAATAGATAGAAATGTATTAAAGGAGATGATTAAATGAACTATGAAAATATCTTAAATAAATACTCTACTCCACTTTTTATCTATGACTGTGATAAGTTAGAGAAACGAGTTAATTACTTAAAAAATATGTTAAATACTGATTTATGTTATGCAATTAAAGCTAACTCATTTGTTATAAAGGAAATAAGTCCGTTAGTATCAAGAATTGAAATATGTTCTTATGGAGAATACATGATATGTAAAGATAATGGTGTTGAAAATGATAAGATGGTTTTAAGTGGTGTTAATAAAAACTATGAAGAGTTTGAAAGTATTATAAAGAAAGAAAATGGTATATTAAGGTACACTATTGAAAGTATAAGTCAGTTTAATATGTTAAAAGAGCTATCTAGTAAGTATAAGAAGAAAATTAACATACTACCTAGAATTACAAGTGGTAACCAGTTTGGAATTACTAAAGAAGAACTATATTATATAATAGAAAACTTAACGGAATATATGACTTTAAAGGGTATTGAATATTTTAGTGGAACACAAAAACACAGTATAAAGAGAATTGTTAATGAGTTTACTAAAATTAATGAGATATTTGATTATGTAGAGAATACTTATAAGTTAGCTAATTTAGAACTAGAGTATGGTCCTGGGTTACCTGTTTATTATTTTGAAGAAGAAAGTTTTAATGAAGAAGAATTTTTAAATGAAGTTAGAAATAATATTCATACGTTCTTTAAAGGTAGAAAAGTTATTCTTGAAATTGGAAGAAGTTTGGTAGCAAATTGTGGTGAATATATTACTAAAGTTGTTGATTTAAAAGAGAATAAGACTGGAAAGTATGCTATTATTGATGGTGGAATTAATCATTTAGTTTATTATGGTGGCACGATGGGAATGATGAAGCCTAAGTTTGAAATACTAAATAAAAGTAATACTGGAGAAAATATATACAACATATTTGGATCCCTTTGTACAATCAATGATATAATTGTTAAGAATGTACACTTGCCCGAGTTAGAAATAAATGATATATTTGTGTTTAAGAATACTGGAGCTTATTCAGTAACTGAAGGAATTAATCTATTTTTAAGTAGAGATATGCCTAAAGTGTTACTGTTAAAAGATAAAAATGTGTTATTAGTTAGGGACAGCATTAACACATATAAGCTAAATAGTCCTAATTAGATAGTGTGAAAAGTTTTATGGAAAACTGAAAACACTTGATGAAAAGATATTAAGATGAAAATCTTGATATAAATCTATCAAAAATGTATAGGAAAATTGT
>CAVITD010000125.1:0-2802 GCA_963645645.1 uncultured Eubacteriales bacterium | reverse complement strand
CCATAAGGATTTTTATTATTACCATAAAAATAACTAATAAGCCCTACACCTATCAAAATTAATGATATTAATATAATAATTGCTAACATAAATAATGTCCTATTTTCTTTTAAAATTTTCTTCACATAAATCACCTACATAAAATTATACTATATTTTATAGAATATTTCTAGTTTACATTAAGTTATACACTAATTATTGTTATTTCAACATCTCTTTATTCATAACAAACACTTAATTAAATAGAAATTATACTGACATTTGTATATCTTAAAATATTTTAGTACAAGAAAAAAATGAGCACTAAAGCCCAGATTTCTTATAAATCACCTTAGTACTCTTACTATCAGTTAAATGAATATTGTCAACCTCATCAGAATTAAGTGGAATAACTATAGTAAATTCTCCTTTGTTATATTTACTTGATACTAAAACATTCTTAATTTCAACATAAAGTTCTTTCCCAACTAAAGTATACTCATAATCTTTATACGCAAGCGAACTATTTGTATATCTTCCTACTATAGTTATATTATTTCCTACTGTAACCTTACTTACATCAATATCTTCATAACTTGAGCTACCAATAATAAACTTCTTAACATAAATAAATACAAACACTAAAAGTACACAAGCTATACCCAAAATAGAATACTTAACAACTTTATTCATAATTCATAATCTCCTTTAATTCACTTTCTCCCCAAATAGGAATATTTAATCTAACTGCATCATCATACTTTTTACCAGGCTCACTTCCCACTATAACAACACTTGTATTTTTACTAACACTACTGCTAGTTTGTCCACCCCTATCTTCAATAAACTTCTTTATATCATCCCTAGTAACAAAATCAAATGACCCAGTTATAACGAATTTCTTACCAACTAGTCTCTCATCACTTCCTAGTTCACTTCCTATATATTCTGTATTAATTCCAAGACTAACTAACTCCATTACTTCACTTAATTTATTAGTATCTTTAAAATACTCTACTACACTACTTGCAAGTATTGGCCCAACATCTTGTATACCAATAAGCGTGTCATAATCAGCATCCATTAAATTATTTAAATTACCAAATCTTCTAGCAAGCACTTTAGCTGTTTTAGCACCAATTCCACTAATACCAATTGCAAACAAGAACCTCTCTAAACTATTATGTTTGCTTTCTTCTATCGCATCCAATAAGTTATCAACACTCTTATTTCCAAAACCTTCAAGACTTATTAACTCCTCACGTTTCTTATACAAATAGTAGATGTCAGAGTATCTCTTAATATATCCATAATTATAAAAGTCTTCTATAATTCTATCTCCTAGTCCATCTATATTCATAGCATTTCTACTAACAAAATGACATAAACTCTCTATATTTCTTGCAGGACACTTAGGATTTACACAAAAACTTCCCACAATTTCTTCGCTCTTATTAAGTAAACTCCCGCATATAGGACACACTTTAGTCATAACAAAATCTTTTTCTTCTCCAGTACGTCTTTCCTTCTTAGCTTCCACCACTTCAGGAATAACATCTCCTGCTTTTCTAATACTTACTATATCTCCAATTTTTAAATCTTTCATAATAACATAGTCTTCATTATGCAAAGTTGCTCTAGATATAGTAGACCCAGCCACTATTACAGGCTCTAAAACGGCATTAGGTGTTACTTGACCAGTTCTTCCCACAGTAAATATAATATCTTTAAGTTTAGTCAACACTTCTACTGCAGGAAACTTATATGCAGTCGCCCATTTAGGATACTTTGCTGTACTTCCTAGTTCTATTTGTTCGCTCACATCATTAACTTTAATTACTACTCCATCTATATCATAACTTAAATGTGGTCTCATTTCTCCTTTTTCTCTAATAAACTCTAGTATCTCGTCCACATCTTTTACTAGCCTATTATTGGGATTAGTCTTAAACCCTAGTTCACTTAAAAACTCTAGTGCCTCATAATGCGTCTTTAAGTTATAATCTTTTGGATTTGGTATATGATATATAAAAGTATCTAACCCACGACTAGCAGCAACCTTACTATCAAGTTGTCTTACACTTCCAGCAGCAGCATTTCTACAGTTTTGAAACACAGGTAGTCCTTCAACTTCACGCCTTAAATTAAGTTCATGTAACACTTTCTTAGGCATATAAATTTCTCCACGAACTTCAATACTAATAGGTTTCTTTAACTTAAGTGGAACTGTCTTTATAGTCTTAACATTATTTGTAATATCTTCTCCAACAATACCGTCTCCCCTAGTCGCAGCACTTACTAAAATACCATCTTCATAGTTTAAACTAACACTTAACCCATCTATTTTTAACTCACATACATACTCTGGATTAATTCCTTCTTTTTTAATCTTATTATCAAAGTCTCTTATTTCTTCTTCATTAAAAACGTTACTTAAACTCATCATAGGTATCTTATGTGTATGCTTAACAAACCCGTCAAGCACTTCCCCACCAACTCTTTTAGTAGGAGAATCCTCTCTAACATACCCATATTCTTCTTCTAAATTAATTAATTCTCTTAAATACTTATCATATTCTTGGTCAGTAATAGTAGGATTATCTTTAACATGATAATTATAATTTGCTTCATTTAACAAATCTACTAATTCATTTATTCTATCCATTTTATATCACCAATATAATTATACAAAAAATATGTAAAAATATAAAGAGCAAACTTACTAAAAACTTATTAAAAAAGATATTCTCGATAAACAAACTAATATCCAGGATAAACGCATGAAATTGTAAATCATGTGTTTCTTTCTAATAATTTTTTAAT
>CAVITD010000124.1:0-2813 GCA_963645645.1 uncultured Eubacteriales bacterium | reverse complement strand
AGTATCACTTCTATACCTAATAATCATACCTTTACTGACTTTAAAATTATAACCCAAAAAATTTATACCTTCCTTTAATTTATATATCCCACTTTTCTTATTAACTTTTAAATCAAATGAACTAATATACTCACTTACCTTACTAAAAATATCCTTTAACTTCTCTTTATCTGTATCCATTATTACCAAATCATCCATATACCTAACATAATACTTACATCCAAGACCTTCCTTAATAAAATGATCAACCTTATTTAAATAAAAAACTGCAAGTATTTGACTACTATAATTACCAATAGGTAACCCATACCCACTTTTATATATAGGAATACTATCAAGTTCACTATATAACTTTTTCTTTTCAAACTCACTAATATTCTTCCTACTCACTTTAAACTTTTCATTACTAACTACTCTCCTAATCTCATTATTAACATATTCTAAATTAGTACTATCTAAAATATAAGAAAGAAAACTAATTACTTCCCTATCCTTAATCTTCTCTTTAACCATATCTAAAAGCATCTCATGATTAATATTATAAAAATACTTACTAATATCTAACTTCAAAACATAAATATCCTTACTCTTATACATTAACTTGTTAATGTATTTCATAAACAAATTATAAGCTTCCTTACTCCCCTTATCCTTCCTAGTAGCAACATTACCATTTATTAAACTACTCTCTAAACACCCCAAACACATTCGAGTAAACAAATGATTAACTATCTTATCACTCATTTTCTCACTCATAATAAGCCTATACTTAGGCTCTCTTATAAGAAATATACGATAATTACCGAAAGAATAACTCCTATTATTTAAACTTCTTAATATGCCTAGGAGATTTTGATTAAGATTCAAACTAAACTCAATAACTTCCTTTTTATTCTTAGTACTACACCTTAGTTTCTTATAAACATCCTTTACTTCATTAAAACTAATCATACTCTGATATAAATTAGACTTTCTCTTCATAATTACTCCAACTAATAGTCATTTTTCTAATCTCATTTATAGCATTAACAAAACTATTAAACCTATTCTTCTTAATAATCTTCTTATCAAGTGCAACCCCTATATAAAAATCAAGTAACATTACATTAACTAACATCTCATTTTGATACTTACTTCTAATATTACCCTTATTAACATTAGCTCTTATACAATTTTCTAATAAACTATACAAATTATCCTGTAGTTTAATCTTGATACTAGTGTGTACCTTACTAAAAGTATTAAACACATACTTATCACTATAACCAAGTAACCACTTAATCTTGTTCAAAATAATAAAATCACTCATAAAACTCTCCTAAATACTCTTTAATAAAAACATAAGCCCCTATATCATTTTCAAGTATTACCTTTATCATATCTAATAACTCACTAATTAATTTTTCCTTATTATACCTAAAAAAATAATTCTCTAAAAATATACCATAATTTTCCCCATAATCAAAATACTTATCATCAACATATAAACTAACTTGCTTATCACGAAATCTTTTTAATACCCAGTTTAACCTTACTTCAGATATTCTAATTATTTCATCTTTTAATTCAATATGAGTTATCTCACTTAAAACACAAGCATCATTTCCAGTAGATATATAACTTCTATCATCCTTTTTTAAATGTACCGCGTCTATCATAAACTCTCACCCCCTATTTTACTAAGAAATTCCTTAATCTCATAATAACTATTTCCATCATTATAAACTAAAGTTCTAACTTGATTACATAACTCGTCTACTAACTTAACTACATTCTCCTTTTGAACATACAAATCTAAATACATTTGATAATCATCTCCAAAATCAAATAACATATCGTCTACATACACACTTACATGATATGTACTTAACATACTAACAACCTTCTCCAAATTCTTAATTGGAAACCCTACCTGATTATTGCTAATACTATATCCAGTAATAGCACTAACTACTTTCGCGTCATCTCCAAACGCATTATAAAATATCCCCCTTTTGTCAAGAATAACAGTATTCTTATACCTTCTCTTTAAAGAATTAATTGTAGTAAATTTCATAATTACCTCTCTTTCCATTCCTATTAAAATTAAAATATTTTCTAAGTATATTATAACAAAAAGCAGTATAAAAAATCACTAATTGATTTTAAATACTGCTAATCAATTATAAATACCTAGGTCCGTTATTTACTCTGTTTCGATTTTCCTACTAAAGAGTAAGGACTGACATTTATTGTATTCAAGTTAAGTATCCTTAACTTAGGAAATAAACTTGTTTCTCTATATCTTAGTCCACTATAACTTTTGTTATGACCTTTCTTTTAAATTTAAACTCCCAACAAAATGATTTTTACAATACATTTTAAGCTTAAACTCTAGAGAAATTGACGGGCGCACACCATTCGTGTTGTTGACGTTGTTGTTGTTCAAGTTGCCAGGATTGTCCGAACCGTTCACGTTGAACACGTTAGCGTTGCTGCCATTCCAATTGTTAGGAGACAACAGCCAAGAACGAATATCTAAGGCTGGCCGTAACTCATATAGTTCATTCCCTATATCTAAAAATGCTTACGCACTAGATACCAAAATTTCAGCTACTGACACTCACGCGTCAGAAAGTCATTAAATCACTTACGTGATTTCCCCTACCACCAACTAACGTCGGTGGAGCCGTCCGAAAGGGTTTTCGGACGGGATCAAGACCAACAGTATTAACATCCACTTGAAGATTCCAAAATTGTATATGGGTCGCTTGCCGACCCATCTCCCCCACTTGTATTGACACAAGATTTGAGAGAAACTGACGGGCGCACAC
>CAVITD010000123.1:0-2962 GCA_963645645.1 uncultured Eubacteriales bacterium | reverse complement strand
TTCATATCCAGGAATACTATAATTACTTACTTCATAATGATGATAACCTTTTTTAGTAAATTTCTTTTCAATATATTTATACATCTTATAATCTAAGTCTTCACTTATTGGTTTAACTTTATTTACAAATAATGCTGTGTTAGGTTCTAGAATTAAACTATATGCTGATATATGTGGTACTCCAAGTTTAAGTATCTCTTTTACATCACTTTTAAGTACACTAAACTTTTCTATAGGAAGAGCATACATCAAGTCAACATTTACATTTTCAAAATACTTTTTTACTAGCTTAATATTATTAATAATCTCTTGTTTTGTATGTTTTCTATTTAAGTATTTTAAATTTATCTTATTAAAACTCTCTACTCCGACACTTATTCTATTAACACCATTTTCCTTTAAGAAAGATAATTTTTCTTCTGTAATATCATTTACATTCATTTCAAAAGTAAATTCTTTTAACTCGCTTACTTCAAACACTTTTATTATAGAAAATAGTTTTTTTAAATTCTCCATGCTAAGCACACTTGGTGTTCCACCACCTATATAAATCGTCTTAACTTCGTCATTATCATAATACTTATTTATTTCTTTTTCCAAATGTGATAAGTACTCACTAGCCCATATTTCGTCATGCAAAAACTTGCAGAAATCACAGTAACTGCAAATACTTGAACAAAATGGTATATGTATATAAACACTTCTCATATAAATCACTATCCTAATTTTACCAAAAATACTTAATAAAGTCCACAGTAATTTGTGTATTTTATGCATTCGTAACCTTCAAAATTAATAAAGTGCTTAATATTTTGACATGACACATAAAATATGGTATAGTATATATACAATTTATTAAATTGTTATTTAGTCCTATACGGACACACCAGTTCATATGAACTGTCATTTAGCCTTTTACAGGCACACCAGATATCACATTGTGGTATCTGTTTTTATTTTATAGACATAAAAAAATACCACTTATATTAAAAATGGTACAATAAAACCCCACGGGTAATGGGGCTGACGTTTAAACTTGGTGACCAGTACGGGATTTGAACCCGTGAATGCACGCGTGAAAGGCGTGTGTGTTAACCATTTCACCAACTGGCCATCATCATGGTGGGCCTGAATGGACTTGAACCATCGACCTTGCGCTTATCAGACGCACGCTCTAACCAACTGAGCTACAAGCCCTTTTTGCTGAACCTATTTAATTGTATAATATTTTATTCAATAAATCAAGTATAAATTTCAAAAATTGCACATTTTTTTCAAAATTCATAAAAAAAAGTGTTACTTTTTCATTATAAGTACACTTTTATTATTAATATCTATTAACTTTATTACATCTTTAACATCAGATAATTTGTATTCTCTTACTACATCTCCCATCTTGTTTAAAAGCTTGTTATAACATAATATATTTGTAGTAATCATGTCTTCTACGTTAACTATATCTTCAAAACTTAAAATCAAATTACTAATATATCCTTTTTTCTTTCTATCTAAAGATTCATTAGTAAACTCTAGACTACTTAATTCTTCACTCACTATTTTCTCAAAACTATCAAAGTTATTAGTACTAGCTGTAAATACTAGCATAATATAATCGTCTACTTCTTCAGTGAAATAATCAAACCTATTTAACCCCTCATTCATAAGTCTTAAATAGCTCTTACCTGTCTTATTAAAGTTTTCACTAATTACCATTTCTAACATTAATCTTGTATTTAATTTAGACTTCTTCCCTATTTTAATCTTATAACCAATAACCACTTTAGCTTCTAAAATATCGCTAGACACTTCAGCATAACTAACATTAACTTTGTATTCTTCTTTTGGTCTTACTACTAAAGCATCACTATTTTTAATTTTAACACTCTTCATATACTCTTTAATATAGTCTAACACTTCCTCTTTATCAAAGTTTCCAGATACAACTATAAACATATTTTCAGGTGTATAAAAATCCTTATATAGTCTATTTAGCTCTTCACAAGTAACGGCGCTAATTCCTTCTTCTGTACCAATTACCAAGTTCTTAATAAAACTCTTGTTAAACACATTATCAAATAATGTTGTCTGTGCTTTAAAATAAGGATCTGTTTGATACATATAATATTCTTCTAATATAATACCCCTTTCACTTTCCACGTCTTCCTTTTTAATATCAGCTTTAAAAACACGATCAAATAAAAGTCTAATATTTTCAAGTATATTCTCTTCTCCATAAATATTGTAGTTAGTCCCATTATATGTAGTATAAGCATTTGCAATACTTCCTAGCTTATTTATCTCATCCATTGCATCTTTATTTTTAGTAAAGTCCATTACCCTATGTTCAAGAAAATGCGCACTTCCTTTAGTAACATCATACACTTTACTACCACACTTGTATTTCATTACTTCAGCACCAAAATGAGTACTTACTGTTATATAAAAATTCTTACTTTTAGTTGTAGGATACATATAAACAGTTATTCCATTATCTAGTTTTTCACTATAAACAAACTCTCCATAATTAAAATCAATTTTCTTCATTCTTAACTCCTTCTAGTAAAAATACTTCTTTCATTTCTACCTTTTTAGCTAACTCACTAACATCTTTACTTGTCATATTATCAATATATTCCTTTCTATCTTCTATACTAGGAATATTAGTAAACTCTCTTAAATAGTAATAGTTCACTATCTTAGCTGGACTTTCATAGAAATCATTAAAAGCTATATTTAAAGTCTTCTTAGCATTATCAATTAAGCTTTCTATTACACTTTCATCCTTCATACTCTCTAAACTCTCTTTAATAAGTCTTAACGTTTCATCAAAGTTTTCTTTATTAATTCCACTATCTATTACAATAGTTTTAGTAAACCTATTAATAGTACTTCCTATATGATAACATAAACTATTCTTTTCTCTTACATTAACAAATAATACTGAGTTATTCATACTTCCTAA
>CAVITD010000122.1:0-3173 GCA_963645645.1 uncultured Eubacteriales bacterium | reverse complement strand
GGCTTCACCTACTTTATTAGCTGCACATTTTAGCCACCATTTAGGCAAGGCTGGCTTCACCTGCTTTTTTTTGCTAATTCATTTTTAAACTGCATATATACTATAACATAATATATAAGTTTTGTCTAGCACTTTTTTACAATTAGAAAACTTTTTTATTATATTGTTATAAAAAAAGATTAGACATTATCTAACCTTATTAAAATGAGTCAATATTAATTTTTAAATTCTTAACTCCATCATTGTAAGCTTTTGCTTGAATAAGAGTCTTAATACTATTAGCCACTACTCCTTGCCTACCTATTACACGTGGCATATCGCTTTCACTAACAAGTATTTCAAGAATACTACCTTCTTCAGTTTCAAACTTCTTTACTTTAACTAAATCAGCTTCCTTAGCAATATTAGATACTAGGTATTCAGCAAATTGTTCAATACTCATTACTTACTCATCTTTGAATCATGAAATTTCTTCATAATTCCAGCCTTACTTAATAGATTTTTAACAGTATCAGTAGGCATAGCACCATTATTTAACCATTTTAATGCTACTTCTTCATTGATATTGATTTTAGAGTCTTCTAGTGGACTATAAGTACCAACTAATTCTATGAAAGAACCATCTCTTCTATCATGACTATCAGCAGCTACTATTCTGTAATAAGGTTTCTTTTTAGAACCCATTCTTTTTAATCTTAACTTTACCATATATTTTCCTCCTCTTTCTGCTAATATAATACCACTAAATAAAAAGGATGTCAACCTTTTTTGGTTAACACCCAGTTGAAGTTTCTTGTATTGTATATGGGTCGTCTGCTGAGCCATTTCCTGTACTATATTTGATACAAGAGTTAAGAGATATGACTGGGCGAACACCGTTAGTGCTGGCGACAGGGTTGTGTTTCAAACTGCCAGGTTGGTCCGCATTGCCCACGATGAACACGCGAGCGCTGCTATCCCAATTTAGAGGAGACAACAGCCACCAATAAGTTGAGCCTGTAGAACTATAAGATGTATATGTACTAGAACTTGTTGTTAATGTTCCTTCTTTTGCATTTCTAAAATACCATGCATTTGCATTATTGGTTGCGTTTACTCCACCAGCATAGTTTACTTCGTCTGCTGTCATTAAGGCTATTGGATATGTTAATTTTCCATTTCCTGTGCTACTATCTACTGTAAATTTATCGTCAGTTTCTGTACAGTCATATGTTGGTGTTTTATATAGATATACTCTTGTAAATCCTCCAAAGTATGTGTAACTTCCATTTACTATATATGTTCTATCATTACAATATACTGCTGTTGTACTTATGTATTTTCCATAGTTTGTGTTTAGATTATCTTTATACCATGTATCTATTACTCCTTTTATTGTACTATCAGTTGTATTTTCTCTTGCATTTGCAACACTTCCTAAGCTACCATACATATAACTTACATATGCTATATTATCAGAACTACTATTGAATGCTGATATTCCTATATATGCATCTTCTGCTGTTGTGCTTGTTCCGTGGTACAAAAGTCTTACTCCACCATCTGAGTTTGTTCTTATTATTCTCCAGTATAAATCATTACCTGAGCTATTTTTACCAAACTTTACCCAGTTTGTTGTTACATTTCCTGCAAAATAGTATACCGTTGTTCCATTTTCAGTAGCCGTATAAAGTACTTGGTCTGTACTATCAAATACTGAACTGAATGTTGTTCTATTTGTTGTTGCTATTCCTCTATCTAATAATAGAGTACTATAAAATGTTGGTTCAGTACCTTCAGTTATAAACAAAGTTCCAGACAATGTCTTGCCCATGTCTTCGCTTTGATCAACTTCTTCTCCATTTAAATAAGTAAATTCTATTGTGTATGTTTGTGTTACTCCTACTGGAATTGATACACTATAGGCTAGTATTGTATCTGTTGCTGTATCTGATTTTGGAATATCTTTGTATTCAGTCATATTATATCCATTGTTTGTACTAGTTATCTTGTATTGTAAAGCCCCAGTAGATGTAAATGTATTAACTAAGTCTTTAATAGAAATATTATATTTATATTCTTCTTTACTATTATTGGTAATTGTAAATGTTTTGGTAGTATTCCAGCCTGGAGTGATTAAACTATCAGTAATACTTGATGTATCATTAAATGCTATAGATAAATCCTTTGCAGTTAAATTAAAACTCTTTGGTTCTCCTACAACTCTTGCTGCGAAAAATGCTAAACTACAACTTATTGTTACTATAATTAAAGTTGCTACTATTACTCCTATGTCTAATTTTTTCATTTTATATCATTCCTTTCTTTTTTAAGACACGAAAAAATGGGTAGAGTTATTCTATCCATTTAAAAACACATGAAAAACTATTAAGATTAATTGTTACTCTTAATAATACCCCCCCCCATATTAAGTTTTACTGTATTATTTGTTTTCATGTTTGTTCTCCTATCTTATTACAAGATAATCTTATCATTTTTTAGTGAGTGTTGTCAAGATTAAAGTGTGTCAATTAACACTGGTACTATTTGTTTCTTTCTTGAAACTATATCTTTAACAAATATACCTTCACTAATTTTCTTTAAGTTAAAAGCTTTCTTTATACTTTCTTCACTATCTTTATTATAGAATATGTAACTACCATTTTTAATGATATCTGTTACTACAAATAAGTATGCATTTACATTTGTAACGCTTTTATATTCTTCTATCTTTTCAATATAACTTTCTTTATCTTTAAGTATTCCATCAATATCAAGAGTGAATGCTTGACTAACTGTGAATGATACATCATTATTTTTAAATGATTTTGAGTCTAACTCTAGTATATCTTGAATACTCATTCCTTCTAAGCTTGTTCCAGCTTTAAACATTTCTAGTCCATATTTTTCTATTTTTAGCTTACATATCTTGTTTAGTGCTTTAACAGCATTTTTATCTAATTCAGTTGTAGTAGGACTTTTTAAAAGTAATGTATCACTTATTATTCCACTTAACATAAGCCCTGCCATTTCTTTAGATATTTTAACACCACTTTCTTTATACATTTCATATATTATAGTATTTGTACTACCTACTATCATGTTTCTAAAGTTAATTGGTACTTTAGTTGAAACTCTACCAATTTTATGGTGATCTACTATCTCAATTATCTCAGCTTCTTCAAGCCCAATTG
>CAVITD010000121.1:0-3201 GCA_963645645.1 uncultured Eubacteriales bacterium | reverse complement strand
ATATTCACTTAATTTCACTAAAATATCACTTTCAGGTACAGAAAGGCCTAATTCCCATTTTGATATAGTTTTATCACTAACGTGAATAACATCAGCCAATTTGCTTTGCGTTAAACCATTTCTTTTTCTCAATTCTTTAATAATTTGACCTATATCGTTCATACATCTACTCCTTTAGTAGTAACTCTTTATATATTTTATGAAAACTCACTATAAACTTATTTATTTCTTCTTTTGTAGTCAAATAACTTATACTTATTCTTATACTAGTAGAATTTATCTCTTTATCACTAGTTATATGCTTTAATATACTAGATGGTTCATTACTAGAACAAGCTGTAGTAGTACTTATATATATTCCATCTTTTTCTATAGCCCTTACAAAAGTTTCACTCTTTATCTTTTTAAGACTTAAATTAAGTATTTGAGGTACACATATATTATTAGAGTTTATATTAACTGGTAAGTCACTAAGTCCCTCTTTTAACATAATGTTTAACTCTTCACACTTTCTTATATTCTCGTCTAAACTTTCTATAGCAAGCCTTACTGCTTTACTAAAACTTACGATTAACGGTAAAGCTGGTGTTCCACCCCTATAAGGACAATTATCAGTTAACCCATATATTAATGGAGTTATATCTATTCCATTCTTTTTATAAAGTAAACCAATTCCCTTTGGAGCATATATTTTATGACTAGACATACTAGCAAGATCAACATCACTTAAATTAACATGAATTTTCCCAAGTGCTTGAGTCATATCGCTATGAAATATTATTTTACTATTCTTTTTATTAATAATTTGTCTTATAGTTTTTAAAGGAGCTTTAAACCCAACTTCACTATTTACTGCACATATACTTACTAATATAGTATCTTCTCTTATTAAACTTTCTAAATGTTTTAAATCAATACTTCCATCACTATTTAAGTTAACATAACTAATTTCATAGCCTAAACTACTTAAATAATCCATATTCTCTACTACACTTTTATGTTCATAATAACTTGTTATTATATGTTTACCACGATTACTATATTTGAATGCTACTCCTTTAATTGCAGTACTATTACTTTCACTAGCGCCACTTGTATAAATTATCTCATTAAAGTTACATCCAAGCATATTAGCAATTTGCTTAGTTGCTTTCATCATTAATTCTTTACTCTTAACACCTAAATTATGTATTGAGTTAGCATTACCTATATACTCAGTAGTTGTTTTAACGTAACTTTCTAGTACACTATCATTTACTGGAGTTGTTGCACTATAGTCTAAATATATCATACTATACCTCCTGTATAACTGTTAAAATAACTGGTTTACTTTCAGTTAATCTATAAATATAGCTACCAACATTATCTCTAACTTCAGTCCTTATTTTAGCATAATCTGCATATTTTCCATTATGTGTATTGTTTTTTAATACTTCAATACTTCTTTTCTTAATCTCATCTATTACATCAGTTTCATCTTTAGCAATAATAAATCCTCTTGTAATAACTTCAGGTCCATTTTTAATAGTCTTACTCTTCTTATCAACTGTTGCAGATATAAGTATTAAACCATTATTACCAAGCATTTCTCTATCTTTTAAAACTAACTCTCCCACGTCATTAGAGCTCTTTCCATCAATTAACACATCATCAACATTAATATGCTCGAATTTATCCTTTAACTCGCCATCAATTAAAGTAACAACGTCCCCATTCTCTTTAAGTAAAATGTTTTCTTTAGGTATACCCACAGATAAAGCAAGCTTTGCATTATTAACTTGATAACGATATTCTCCTTTTATAGGCATATAATACTTTGGATTAAATATCTTACACATAAGCATTAAATCTTGACTTGACGCATGAAGTCTAACACTCTTATTTTTAGGTACATCAAATATTCTAACTCCATGTATAGCAATATCATTTTTAATTCTAACACTAGTTAACTCTTGAGCTTCATAAGAAGGGTCAGCAAAACATATTGAGTCAGTACTTTCTAAAGTTACATATTTATCATATCCATTTACTATTCTACTCAAATTATAATATGGACTTTCTCTATCATTACTTACTAAAATAACACTATCACTATCTCTTAAATTTCTTAAGTCTCCAATTACACCATCTTCTACACTCAAATACTTCTCTCTAATAGCCATATCTATAATATTTTGTAAGTATTTTCCCATTACAACTACTTTTCTATTAGTATCCTTTATTGCATCAAATATATTTTGTATAGTTAATAAATGAAGTGGTAATATACTAAATATAATTCTTCCTTCGCTTTTATCTACAACATCTTTAAAGTATTTGTCAAGCTTATGATTAGGACTAGTAAAACCTACTTTCTCACTAAACACACTTTCATTCATAAGCATTAATACACCTTGTTTACCAATATAAGCAAGTTTACCTAAATCCATATCATACATTCCATTCATAGTACTATCTATTACAAAGTCAGTCATATACACTATCGCACCATTAGGTGTGTTTATACTAAAACCAACACTTTCTGGTACACTATGGCTTACACTAAATGGAAAAACACTAAACTCTTTAAAATCAACTCTTCTATATGGCTTGATTATATGTAAGTTAGGTATCTTAACACCTGCTTCATTTGCTTCTATTTCTATAATTTTAGATGTGTAATTAGTTGCAAAAATATGCAAGTCTGGTATTAGCTTGATTATATCTGTTAAACATCCCATATTCTCATAATGAGCATGACTTATAAAAAGTCCAACTATTCTCCTTTTATTTTCAACTAAATAAGTAATATCTGGAATTACATAATCAACACCAAGCATCTTCTCATTAGCATACTTAAGCCCTGCATCAAATAGTAATATTCTATTATTAATTTCTATTACATACAAATTTTTCCCGTTTTCATTTAGTCCCCCAAGACTAAACACTCTTATTTTATTCATAAAATAACACCTTCCTTTTTATCATAAATTTATTATAAATTAAAATAAAGTTTTGAACGACTACATAAATATACCACAAAATCGCTTTTAAGTCAAATAGCCAAGAAAAAAGAGTGCATTTTGCGTAACTATTCAGACTTAAATAAGTGAAATTTTAAATTTTGCTTATTTTTTTTGTTAATAAGTGTTGAGTTACTAACAAAGTTTTTTTAATAAAATACAAGTCTTTTTTTTACTTTAATTATATGAGATAATGGAG
>CAVITD010000120.1:0-3252 GCA_963645645.1 uncultured Eubacteriales bacterium | reverse complement strand
AATATTCATAGTAAAGGTAATTTTGATTTAAGTTTAATAAATGATAAAGAGAAAGAAATAATTGATATTATTATAGAAACTTTAAAAAATAAAAAAGTTAATGAAATATCTACACTTTCTCATAAAGAAGAAGGCTGGAAGAAAACAAAGAATTTAGATAGAATTTCCTTTGAAAATAAGTTTGATTTATTAAGTAATTTAGAACTCAGCAAATAATTGCTGATGTTTTTAAAAAACGTCCAATTGTACCAATATAAGGTACAAAACTGAAAAGTGGGTGCAAAAAGGTGCAAAGTTAATGAAAATAAGTTTGTTTTACTTAAATATTTTATAATCAAAACAGACATTGGAAAAATTCTTATTAAAAAAATATATAGTAAATAGAATAGGGAGCAATTATGAAAGAAGATAAAGACTATGAAAAAGAAGTATATCAAAAGTTAAAAGAGGCTGATAAGGAAATAAAAGCTAATACTAAAAGATATACTAAAGAAGAAATATTAGAAAGTATAGATAAGATTATTCACTCTGAATAGTCTTTTAAAATTATTATAATTAGCACTCTATATTGACGAGTGCTAATTTTTGTGGTATAATATAAGTCGTAAAAAGGAGGAATGAAATATGTTTGATATGAATAATAATGAAGAAGAAAACGTTCTAGAAAAATATGGACGTAATATAAATGAAGATGTGAAGTCTCGTAAGATAGACCCAATTATTGGGCGTGATGAGGAGATACGTAGCATTACTAGAATTTTATCTAGAAAAACTAAAAATAACCCTGTTTTAATAGGCGAACCAGGTGTTGGTAAAACTGCTATAGTTGAAGGACTAGCACAAAGAATAGTCAAAGGGGACGTTCCAGAGAGTTTGAAAAACAAAACTGTTTGGGAGTTAAACATGGCAAGCCTAATTGCGGGAGCTAAATACCGTGGAGAGTTTGAGGAAAGGCTTAAGAAAGTTTTAGACGAAGTCAAAAAAAGTGAAGGAAACATCATAATGTTTATTGATGAAATTCATACTATCGTGGGTACAGGTGCAGTTGAAGGCGCTATGGATACTGGAAATATTTTAAAACCAATGCTAGCAAGAGGAGAAATTCATGTAATCGGTGCTACTACACTAAACGAATACAGAATGTACATTGAAAAAGATGGAGCACTTGAAAGAAGGTTTCAAAAAGTTATAGTAAGTGAACCAACTGTAGAAGACACTATTACTATCTTGCGTGGTTTAAAAGAAAGGTTTGAGATATTCCATGGTGTTACTATTCAAGATAAGGCTTTAGTAAGTGCAGCTACTCTATCTAATAGATATATAACTGATAGATTTTTACCAGATAAAGCAATAGACTTAGTAGACGAAGCCTGTGCAACAATAAGAGTGCAAATGGATAGTGTACCTACATCACTTGACGAAGTTACAAGAAAAATATTAACTCTTCAAGTTGAAAAAGAGGCTCTAAAGAAAGAAAAAGACGAGGTTTCAGTTAAAAGACTTGAAGCACTTGATAAAGAGTTATATGATTTAAAAGGTAGGGAACAAGAGCTAAGTAGTAAGTGGAAAGAAGAAAAAAGTGTTAATGAAGAAATAAAAAGAGTTAAATCTGATATTTCTAAATATACTTTTGAATTTGAGAATGCTAAAAACAACTATGATTTAGAGACTGCAGCTAGAATTAAGAATGAAATAATTCCTAAATTAAATGAAAAACTTAGTGAATTAAGCAAAAAAGGTAAAGAGGGAATTTTGTCTGATGTGGTTACCAGTGAAGACATCGCTAACGTAATTAGTAAATGGACTAATATTCCTTTATCAAAGTTAATTTCTAGTGAAAAAGAGAAAGTCTTACACTTATATGATAACTTAAAGAAACGTGTTGAAGGACAAGATGATGCATTAAAGTTAGTAAGTAATGCTATACTTCGTTCAAGAAGTGGTATAAAAGACCCTAATAGACCTATTGGTACATTTATGTTTTTAGGACCTACTGGTGTAGGTAAAACAGAAGTTGCAAGAAGTTTAGCGTATGAGTTATTTGATGATGAAGTTCACATGATTAGAATTGATATGAGTGAGTATATGGAAAAGTATTCAGTATCAAGACTTATCGGTGCAGCACCAGGTTACATCGGATATGAAGAAGGTGGACAACTTACTGAAAAAGTAAGAAGAAACCCATATTCAATAGTTTTGTTTGACGAAATAGAAAAAGCTCACCCTGATGTGTTAAACTTACTTTTACAAATACTAGACGAAGGAAGACTAACTGACTCAAATGGTAGGACAGTAAATTTTAAAAACACTATCATAATTATGACATCTAACGTAGGAAGTGAGTACATCTTAAATGGAGAAAGTGATAAAGTAACTAGTGAACTTACTAAATACTTTAGACCAGAATTTTTAAATAGACTTGACGAGATAATTGTGTTTAATAAGTTAAGTAAAGATAATTTAAGTGAAATACTTGATAATATTGTTAAACAAATTGAGACTAGATTAGTAGACATCAACGTAAAAATAATACTTACTGAAAATGCTAGAAAATACTTTATAGATAACGGCTATGATGAAGCATTTGGTGCTCGTCCTTTAAAAAGACTAGTAAGTAACAAACTAGAAACACTTCTTGCTACTAAACTAATTAATAACGAAATAAAATCTAATAGCACAGTTACAGTTGACTATAAAGACAATAATTTAATAATAAAATGAGAGGTTACTTGTTTGTAACACTCTCTTTTTCTTCTTCTTTAAATAAGTCATCTAATGGAATATCTAAAACTATAGATATTCTCCATAAAGTTTCAACTGAAAACCCACGTCTTCCTCTATCGCTTTCAATTCTTCTAATAAACTCAAAACTTCTATCAGTATAAAGAGCAAGTTGTTCTTGAGTATATCCTCTCATTTTCCTATATTTTCTAATATTACCCGAAACAATTTCTTTAATATTTTTATCAAAATCATATTCTTTTATATCGTATACCATTAACATCACCTTTATAATTTTCTCATAAAATTAATAATTTTTATGTAGTCTAGAATGACCACTTTTACCAAAAATTACCAATATAATAGATTAAAACATAAGAATTAACGCTGTTCCATATTAATTATGCATAATTATTAAAAACTAACATAAGTTTAAGTGAAATATTAAAAGGAGTGGAAAAATGGATAAGAAAGAAATACTAGAAAGTATAAGCAATAAAGGTAATGGAGAAATATACCCTGGTGTAGTAG
>CAVITD010000119.1:0-3254 GCA_963645645.1 uncultured Eubacteriales bacterium | reverse complement strand
GTACGGGAATATGTTAGATAAAAAAGAAAATACTTTAATATTTTTAGACGAAATACAAGCTTATCCACACTTGATAACTATGCTTAAGTTTTTAAAGGATGACGATAAGTACACTTATATTACAAGTGGTTCTTTACTTGAAGTTACATTAAATGAATGTGTTTCAGTTCCTATGGGATATGTGAGTACTGTTAAAATGTATCCGTTAGATTTTGAAGAATTTTTACTTGCTAATGGTGTTAAAGATAGTGTCATATTAGATATGAAAAAGAAATATGAAAATAATAAGGCGATAGATGTTAGCTTACATAAAACTATTATGAATTATTTTAAGAAGTATTTGATAGTGGGGGGACTACCACAAGCGGTTAATACATTTTTAATAGATGGTAATGTTAGTAAAGTTAGAGATGTACAAAGTGAAATTCAAAATTATTATAAGATAGATGCTTCACAATATGACTTAGAAAATAAACTTAAAATTAGAAGAATATATGATTTAATTCCATCATACTTAGAAAATAAGAAAAAGAGAGTTGTTATTAAAGATATAGACAATAAGAAGAAAAGAACAAGTGACTATAAGGAGGAGTTTGATTATTTAATTAATTCTGGTATTGTTTTGGAAGTTAAGGTTATTAGTAATCCAGTGTATCCTATAATTACTTCAATAAATAGTAATTTACTTAAACTATATTATAATGATGTTGGACTTATAACTTATACATATTTTGAGAAGAATATAAATGTAATTATGAATGATAATTTAAGTATTAATTTGGGTAATGTTTATGAGACTGTAGTTGCAAGTGAATTAAAAAGTCATATTGGAAATTTGTTTTATTATGATAATAGAGTTAAGGGAAAAAGTGGACTTTTTAGTAAATGATTATAAAAATTTAAGTATTTTACCAGTTGAAGTTAAGTCTGGAAAAGATTATAAAATTCATAATAGTTTGAGTAAATTTATGGTAAATTATAATATTAAAAAGGGTATAGTTTTATCTAATGAAAGAAAAGTTATGATAGAAAATAATATAGTTTATATGCCTATATATTATGTTATGTTTATTAATAATGAAAATGAAGATGTTAAATTATAATTAAAGGGTTTAAAATAACTTTAAAAAATGATACAATTAATTCTGAAGGAAGTTGATTATATGAATTTTGTAGTAAATGGACATAATGTTTTTTTGATA
Organism: uncultured Eubacteriales bacterium; assembly: GCA_963645645.1. Taxonomy (GTDB): domain Bacteria; phylum Bacillota_I; class Bacilli_A; order RF39; family UBA660; genus CAG-628. The sequence continues at coordinate 2,052 of CAVITD010000119.1, read as the reverse complement.
GTACTAGCTACTTTTGCTGCTAGTGTGGTGTTTACTTATTTATCAAAGTTGGTTGCAGTTCATACAGGTATATTAGATGTGCCAAATGCAAGAAGTGCGCATACAAAGCCTACACCATTATTAGGTGGAATAGGTATATTTTTAGGTTTCTTGTTTGGCTTTATGTTGTTTGGAAATCATAATGCTTTAATGATATCTATTTTAATTGCATCGTTTTTGATTTTACTTTTAGGAATATTTGACGATATTAAACCGATACCAGCTAAGTACAAATTTATTGTGCATATATTAGTTGCAAGTATAATTGTATTTTATGGAGGGTTAAAACTTACAAATGCGACAATGTTTTCTTTTAAAGTAGACTTTGGTTTTATGTCTAGTGCAGTTACTATTTTAATTATAGTTAGTATAATAAATGCTATTAATTTAATAGATGGACTAGATGGGTTATGTGCGGGTATTTCTTCAATATACTTCTTAACAATTGGAGTAATTGCGCTTATTCTTAATCAATTAGGTGGTCTAGACATAATATTGTCTTTCATTATGTTAGGAGCGACTTTAGGTTTCTTGGTGTTTAATTTTCCACCTGCTAAGATATTTATGGGGGATACTGGAAGTACTTTCTTGGGTCTTATGATAAGTGTTATAATGCTTTTAGGGTTTAAGACAGTTACTTTAACATCTTTGCTTATTCCAGCAGTGTTATTAGTTTTACCGATTACTGATACTTTATTTGCAATAATTAGACGTACTATAAATGGGAAACCTATTGGTAGTCCTGATAAAGAACATATACATCATCAACTTTTGAAAAGACTTAGTACAAGAAAAACTATTCTTACTATATATGGAGTAGATTTGATATTTAGTGTCGTTACCGTGTTTTATGCAATTGGATATAAGGATGAGATGTTAATATTCTATATTTTACTTATGTTTATACTTTTGTTCTTAGTGTTTAAAACTAATGTAATATTTACAAAAAAGGAGAAAAAATGAAAGTTTGTATATTAGGTAGTGGAGCATATGGAGTTGCTCTTGCAAGTAGATTTATAAAGAATAATAGTGAAGTTGTGTGTTATAGCAATAATCAAAATGAAATAAATGAGTTAGTTAGTACTAGAATTAGTGATAAGTTACCTAGTTATAAGATAGATGAGAGAATAGAATTTACTACTGATATCAAGAGTGCAGTAAGTAATTCAAATCTTGTTGTTATAGCTGTACCTGCTAAGTTTGTTAGTTCTGTAACTAAAGAAATTAGTGATTATTTAACAAAGGATATGCATATTTTAATAGCAACTAAGGGTATAGAAAATGATACTTGTTTGTTTTTAAATGATGTAGTCTATAAAAACTTAAATACTGATAAAATTGCTGTTATAAGTGGACCTACATTTGCAGTTGATATTGTTAAAGAGTCGCCAATTGGGCTTACTCTTGCAACATTAAATTCTAGCACTAAAGAGTTAGTTAAAGAATTACTAGTGAGTGACATAACTAAGTTAAGAGATACTACTGATTTAATTGGAGTGGAAGTGTGTGGGTCAATTAAGAATGTTATGGCTATTGTATCAGGGATGCTTGGTGGAATGGGAGTAACAGACTCAACACGCACACTTTTTCTTACTGAAGCTTTGAACGACATTAAAGAGTTAATAGATGCTTTAGGTGGAAACAAGAATACTATTTTAAGTTATGCAGGTTTTGGAGATATTTTGATGACTTGTACTAGCTTAAATAGTAGAAATTATAATTATGGTAAAATGATAGGCGAAGGTAAGTTAGAAGAAGCTAATATGTATGCAAATAATACAACTGTAGAAGGCTTATATACATTAAGGTCTATTAAAGAATTGATTAGAAGAGAGAATGTTAAAATGCCTATTATTGATTTAGTAAGTGATATAATAAGTGGTAATAAAGATAAGACAAGTATTCTTGAATTTTTAATTAAAAAGTAAAAATATCTAATTATTTAGGTATTTTTTTACATTTTAAACGAAAAATGTGGTTATTTTGTAAAATGTGTAGTATAATATACTATGG
>CAVITD010000118.1:0-3518 GCA_963645645.1 uncultured Eubacteriales bacterium | reverse complement strand
AATAATACAAGGTTCTTCAGTAGTATTACTGGCAAGTTACTTTTAGTCATGTATTTCACCTCCGTATGGCTTATTATTATAATGAGTTTTTAAACTTTTGTCTACCCTTTTTTTAGTTTTTTTAATGAAAATTTTTACTCGTATTTTTTAAGCTACACTACAGATTTATGAAGTATGCTTCAAGCCCTTTAAATCTATCTACTTCGCCAGTTTTGATTTGATAATCTAATTCTGCTAGTTTGTTTAGATTATCAATTAATTCTTCTTTTTTAACCTTATAACTATTATTTATTGCTAGACTAACTCTATAAGGGTGTTCTTTTAGTTTACTTGCTATATCTTTACTAGACATTCCCTCATTAGTAAGAATAGAACATTCTAAAATAAGCATGATATTATTAGCTAGCAAGCTTATTATAACAGCTGGTTCTTCTTTATCACTCACTAACTTTTTGTATGTACTAAATATAAGTTTTTTGTTCCTTTGGATAACTGCATCCACTAATTTAAAAATATTATCTTCTTCATATTTAGTAACCACTTTTTTAACATCTTCTATAGTTATATATTTATCTTTAATTTTATATAGTTCTAGTTTTTCTAGTTCGCTATATAATACTCTTCTTGTTTCTCCAATTCTACTAATAATTTCATTAACTGCGTTATAGTCAATTTTATAACCTAAATTTGTAAAATAACTATTTATATACCCATTTATATTGGTCTTATCTAAATCTTTAAACTCTTTTACTATACTTTTACTTTTTAAATCTTTTACTAATTTCTTTCTTTCGTCTAACTTTTCACATATTACTTTAAACACTAGTACAGTGTTTTCATTTGGAGATGATATATAGTTATCAAATACTTTATCTTCTAAACTACTCTTACTTGTTAAAAATACGGAGTTATCTAATACTACCATTTTCTTTGAACCAAATAAATCATTATATGAACACTCTTCTATTACATCTTTAATATTACTTTCGTTATAGTCGTATATTATCTTATCAGAAATATCTTTACTCTTCATTAACTCTTCTATATAGTTATCTAACATTACTCCGTTTTCTCCGTAAAGAATATAAAACATTTACACCACCTCCATCTATATATAATTTTACACCAAACACATTTGTTTGTCAATAGTGATGTTTTTTGAGTTTCGGTTTTTTACAAAATTTTTATTAAAATTTCAGACATTTTATTATACTTTTGACATTTATTTTAAAATTTTATTAATTTAAGTCACTTTTTCTAGTTTTATTCCACACTAAAATACCAAAACACTAAAGTGGCTTTTTTAGGTCTTTATAAATTGTAGATTTGTTTAAATTTTTAATTCTAATTGTTTATATCTTTCTCTTGTCTCAATTTTTTTCCATTCACTTATTCCAGTTCTAGCATATCTTAGTATTTCTTTAATACCACTTACCATCATTCCCATATATACTATTGCTTTATCTTTTATGGATTTAGCTCTCTCTAATATTAAATTACTATAAAAATTCTTATCTAATTTTTCTACTAATATTGAAGCAAAAGTTAAAGTTATAGTTAATAACATATTTAAATTATTCATTGATTCTAAACTTCTTAATAAAGAATTTTCCCAATTATATTCTTTCTTCAAATTAAAATATTCTTCTATTCTCCATCTTAAAAAATATAATCTAACAATATATTCAGCTGTCTCTTTATTATTTACTTCTAAATTAGTTAAAAGCATCATTGTTCCTTCTTCACTTAATCCATGAATAGTTACTAAAGTTATATCTTTTTCTTTATATGCTGGCAACTGAACTCTTGTATAACTAATGCTGCAATCTTTATTTTCACCTTTATATATTAATTTAGTACTTATTTTTCCTTTTCTGTTTTCTGCAATTTCACCTACTAATTTTTTCTTGCCTTTAAATAACAAAAATCTATTTCCTTTAAGTCTTGAAACAAATTTATTATCTTCTTTTATATCTTTTATAAAAAATTCGTTAGCATCATAACCTCTGTCTCTTATAAATATTGGTGTTTTATTATATTTGTTAAGTATTTTTATTACTTTATCTTCACCATATATTGTTTCACGATTTTCACTTTCAAAATCATCACTTGTAGAAGAATATATTTTACTATATAAACTTATAGGTGATTTTTCATTTTCTGTTAATGCTACATATTCACATACATGGTAACCATTTACATATTTTTCCGTTCTACTACTTGCATCTTTTACTACACACAAGTCTTCTAATTTTTTACTATACTCTTTATTTAAATCAGTATCATCATTTAATACAATGACATAATCATTAGATAAGTATTTCATAACCTCACCATAATAATTGTCCATAATTTTTTCTTTTTCATCAGGATCAATATAAGCAAGTCTATTAGATAATCTATCTATTGTATTTGCTACTTTAACTTTTTCATTCAAATCTCTAGCTATATCACTTAATAAACAACTTTTACTTCTAGAAATTCCATATAAAGTATCTTGAACCAACTTTGTAATAGGTTTACTAGCTCCTTTTGAAATTTTATCAGAAAAATTTAAAATTCCTCTTTTCATTTGATATGTATCTGTAGTATAATTAGTCATGTAAAACACCTCCAATATTTTGTTTAGTACTAATTTTACTTAGCAATTAAATTATACTACATTTGGTGGTGTTTTTCACTAATTTAATATCAAAAAGCATAGAAACTGCACGAATGCATTTCTATGCTTTTTTGTCAACAATTATTTTTGCCGAAACTCAAATTACATAAAATAAAAAAAGGCTATCACTAGCCAGTTTCTAAATAATACTTTAACAAAGGACAAAAAGTATTATTATATTTATCAAAAGCCATATTAATATAGAGGTAATGAGAGATAATTTTTTATAAAAATTTAATGGCTTTGATATCAATTTGTATTATTTTGAAACCCCCTCGTTCAAAATAATGGTTCCTATTATAACACACTTGTATTTAAAATGCTACACTTTTTTTGAAAAAAGTATAAAATTTATTACAAAATCATTATTTTTCCCATATTTTAGGCTAATCTTCACTACAAAAATAATATTTAAATTCATTTTTGACAAACATTCACCAATATATCAATATAATTAATTTTTTACCCAAGTATTATTATACTCACAGCATTTCTCTTCTAATAATACAAAATTGCAACATTTTTAGCAATTTTTGAATTTAATGTACCAGTCACATAATTATTGTATAGTTTTCTTGACATTGCACATAATAATCTGTCATTACGTTTTAACCAATATATTTGTTTTTTAATAATTTATTTTTTTCATTTTTTATACATTTTATTTTGCAACTATACTTGCTGTTTTTGTACATTTTTGTCCGCTAATCAACACTCTATTACGTAATTAATCTTATCAAAAAAAGTACTATTTTTCAAGTACATTTTTATTGATACATTTTATAGGTCACAATACCTAGAATTTTAAGTTATAAAAACAAGTTAGTTAAACTAGACTTTATAACAGTGTTAAAAT
>CAVITD010000117.1:0-3583 GCA_963645645.1 uncultured Eubacteriales bacterium | reverse complement strand
GTATGTTAGATAATACCATAAAAAAACTTATTTATATGGCTTGTAAAATTGAAGGGCTTGATGTAACGATAAATGAAGTTTCAGAAGTAATAGAAGGAGTAAATGTACCAAATGTTAATGCGAGTGATATAAATACAATACTTAATTTAAAGGATGCTTGGAAATATGTACTTGATAATATGGAAGAGGAAGTTTCTTTAGACTTTATATTAAAAGTAAACTCATATGTAAGTAGAAATGAGTCATTATCTTGGGGTAAATTAAGAACAGGTAATGTAGGTATTTCTGGCACTGACTACATTCCTAAAATTCCAGAAGAAAATGGTGTTAAAGAAGATATAAAAGATATATTAGAAATTCCAGATATAACATTAAGAAGTATTAAATATATGCTTTATGGAATGAGGAGTCAATTATTTTGAGATGGTAATAAAAGAACAAGTATGATTATTGCTAATAAAATAATGATTATGAATGGTAGGGGTATAATTTTAGTTAAGGATGATGATTTATTAGAATTTAACAAACTTTTAACAGAATATTATACTACTGGAGTAGATACTAAGATAATAGAATTTTTATATAACAAGTGTGTTTATGGTTTAGAATAGGCTTTGTAATAAGGTCTATTTTTTTCTTGTTTTGAGTGTAAATGTATGATATTATTATATTGGATATACAATATGTAAACCAAATTTATAAGTTTATTGCTTTAAATAGTTAAAAATGTGTATAAAATGTAATGTGTAAAATTTGAGTGTTGAATTTTGTTAAAAAAGATACATGAGTAAGGTTTTAGGGTATAACTATAAAATACATATTTTAAAATGTGATATACTTCTTTTAGAGAAAATAGATGGTTATTTGAAGGAGGAATTTTATGTTAAAAAAAATAATAATATTTTCGTTTTTTGCTTTGATTTTAGGTTGTGTAGGACTTAAGGCTTCAAATGCTGAAACTATATCACTTTGTGTAGATAAAATTGAATATGGCAATTTTAATAGAAAAATAGGATACTATAATAAAAATACTGGAACCGCACAAAAAATTAAATTAAATAGTGCGTCCACTTCACTAACAAACCCTTGTAATAGTTGTGTTATCGGATTTAAATTATTTATGAAAGATGGAACATCATTCACAGGAGTATCACTAACAGCTGGAAATTCAACTTATTTTAATTCAGATAGTGCTAAAACTGGCGACTACAAAATGGGATTTATGAGAGCGGATTTTAGTGCTCTTAAAACTAATGCAGATATAGACTGGACAATAAATTGGTAAATTGAATTAGAACCATTTATTTTCTCAAAATAATGGAGGATTTATGTTAAAATTAAAGAAATTTTTAAATGAAAATAAAGTTGCTATTATAATATTTTCTATACTTTTATTTATAGTGATGTATTCATGTTTCAAATATATTAGAAACGATATTAAAGTACGGGAAGGAAGAGAAGAGAGAATTACATATTGTAAAAGTGACGAATTAAAAGAAAGTGAAAAGTTATCTTGTGAACAATATATTGAAGCAGTTACAAATGAAGAAATAAAGACTGAATTTTATAGTATGTTTGGCGATATTTTGGTGTTTGATATTCATTATCTTAATTTTATTGCATTTCTTGTAGTTATAATTCCTTCTTTATATTGTGTATCTAATTATTTATATAACCGAGTTATAACAAACTGTTTAACAAGACAAAGTTATAAAAGTTTTATAAAAGATTTTATAAGAAAAGCGTATAAGTATTATTTTATCTTACCTGTAATAATGGGAGTGTTAATACTAATTTGTTTATTTTATTCAGAGATAGACCCTGTTTATTCGCTTAGTAATAATTACAGTATATGGCAAAGTAATTTGATTTTTAAACCAGTTTTGTTTGTATTTTTATATTTAATAAATATAACCATATATTCGTTATCATACATTAATATATCGTTAATAGTGCTTAGAAAACAACAAAATATTATAAAAGCTATTATACTTTCTGTACTAGTATTTGTAGGAATAGAAGTGTTTTTAGAAATTGTTGTAAATGGCTTAATATTTGGTTTATTATTTAAAAGTGAAGTTGGTAATATCTTTAATATTATGAACTTGCTTACATTTAATATAAATTATGGAGTTAGCAAATTATTAATTTTTACTATTAGTTTTTTCTTGTTAACGCTTATACTTGTGTTAATACTATATAAGAATAAAGAAAAATTAATAATAGACTGTGAAAAAAACAATTAAGGAGATAATTATGAAAATTGAAGTAAAAAATGTATGTAAAAAATTTAAAAATGAAGAAGTATTAAAAAATGTTAATTTAACTTTTGAAAGTGGTAAAATATATGGTTTTAGGGGTAAAAATGGAAGTGGTAAAAGTGTGCTTTTAAAAATTATGTGTGGTTTATATGCTCCAACAAGTGGGGAAGTATTATATGATGGTGTTAACTATAACATGGAGAATAAATTTGTGCCAAGTGTAAGAGCTTTGATAGAAAAGCCTAATTTCTTTCCTAATTTAACAGGTTATGAAAATTTAAAATTGTTAAGTGAAATTCAAAATAAAATAACTGATAAGGAAATAAATGAGACTTTAGAGAGTGTTAATTTAATAAATGAAAAAGATAAAAAGTATTCTAATTATTCACTTGGTATGAAACAAAAATTAGGAGTTGCACAGGCACTTATGGAAAACCCTGATGTCATAATATTAGACGAACCTTTTAACGGAATAGAAAATGCAAGTGTAGAAAAGATTATAGATATATTAAAAAAGAAAAAGAGTGAAGGTAAAATAATAATTGTTGCATCACATTATATGGAAGAATTATCAAATTTATGTGATAAAATTTATTCATTTGATATGGGAGAAGTAAGTACTTATGAAGACTAATTATAAATTTTGTTTAATTACTTTTGTAGCAATTTTAATACCTATATTACTAAGCGTATTTTCTTTAAGTAACATGAATAATCTTTATGATAGTTTATTAATTATTTTAAATAATATATGGTTTATAATAATACTTTTTCTTTTAACAAATTGTTATGTGTATTCTTTATATAAGGATTATTTTGTAAATAAAAATGTTTTACAAAGATATTCTAGTAAAAAAGAATTGTTTCATGTTATATTATCTAAAACTATTAAATATGTTATATCTACTTTGATATTAACTGTTATTTTAGCAAGTTTAATACTAATATTAATTTTTAAAATTGATATAAGCGTTTTTAGATATAGTAATTATCCTATTAATATAGTGACTTATTTATTATTATTTATTTTAAAAGATATAATTATGTTTGGATTAACTTCATTAATATTCATTATGTTGCTTGATAAGTTCGGTAGTAAAACTTGGATTTGTTTATTGTTTGTTTTCATATTATTAGTGTTCTTATATAATAACATTTATGAAATTAATCTAATAACATCTATAAAAGAAATACATTTATTAATATTGCCTTACTATGGAACATTATATTTTAAAAGTTTTAATTTAGAATTACTTTCATATCTTGTACAATTTTTAATTTTGTTTGTTATATATTTTATCATATATAAAAAGTTTATCACT
>CAVITD010000116.1:0-3607 GCA_963645645.1 uncultured Eubacteriales bacterium | reverse complement strand
ATTATTTACACTATCTATCATAATTACTCCTTTAAATGCATTTTATTAATTTTATAGTCAGGTTTATAAAACTCAACAGTATTCCAAAATTCTTTACTATGATCAAAATGTATAAAATGCACTAGTTCATGCACAATGACATAATCAATGTCGTCCACGTCATACTTTATTAATTCACTATTTAAAGTAATAAGTTTCTTACTCTTATTGCAGTATCCCCATTTTCTAACCATCTTTCTTATATTAACAACAGGATACGGAATACTATCATTTCCCATCTTATCATACACTACTTTTACTCTCTCAGTTAAAAATCTTTTACTCTCTTTTTTTAAGAATAACTCTAAATCACTTTCTTTTTTAGCATATATGTAATCTTCCACTATCTTAGGACTTTTTATAGTATTTAATAAAACCACTTTATATTCTTTACCTAAATAAAAGAACTTACTATTCTTAACTTCTCTTTTTAAGCTAGACATATACATCTTTACAACAAAGTCATAATTTTTCTCTATTAAATCTCTTATATACTTATCACTAGTTAATATATTAGTTGTAACATACACCTTTAAATCTTGTTTAACTCTTATATAAGTGTTTTTAATTCTTTTTCTAATTATAACTACTTCAACATTTTTTCCATCAATTAATACTGTCATGATTTAATTTTACCATAGAATAAAACAAAAAGAAACCCCATTATAAGGAGTAACTTAAATAATTTAATATAAAGAAAAAGGGAACTGACACCCAATCCAAGTTTTATGACGGATCAAGACCAGTTCCATGACATAAATATACTATAATATTCACTAATTGTCAACTATTTTTTATCACATTTTTAAGTTTCATGTAGTTTAACAAAAATATCAAAATGGAGGTTGTCACCCGATCCAAAATTTAAGGCGGATCAAGAACAACCTCACGTAACCGATATACCATACATTTTACTATTTGTCAACAATTATACAAAATTTTAATTAAAACAAACATTACTTAAGCATTTTTAACAGTATCTTTTTCTTCCTCAGGTTTTTCTAAAGGCACAACACCCAAAGTATAACCAATAGGCTCTAATAGTCTTATAAGAGTATTTATTTGTGGGCTATTTAAATTATTTTCAATTTTAGCGACAGTCTCTCTTATAATTCCAGCACGTTCTCCTACCACTCTTTGACTTAATTTTTGACTTTTTCTTGCAATTACAACTTGTCTAATTACTTCATGCTCTAATTCTCTTAATCTATCTTCCCTTTGTATTTCTTCTTCTGTTTTAACGATATTTTCTTTTTTTGGTCTTCCCATTTCGCATCACCGATTACTATTGTACCAAAAAATTGTACAAAGTCAACCTTTTTTTAAGTTTTTTTTACTATTTAATACAAAACACAGCGTATAATGGGACAGTTTTAATATTATTAACAAAACCAAAATTTTTACTAGAAACTCTAATACTATATTTAGGGTTAAAATTATCTACATAAGTTTTTAAACTTTTTGACTGAGTATTATCACTAGATTTAACTTCTACAGGTATTACGCCATCTTCATTTTGTATCAAGAAGTCTATTTCCAAAGTAGAACTTTCATTTTTATAATAAGTAAGTGTTTTGTTTAAAGAACTCTTTAAATGAAAAGCAACATAATTTTCTGCAATTAATCCACTAAATTTACCATCAACTATATCAGAATAATTTAACTCCTTTCACGTTTTTCGGGGGACTTTTTCAAAAAATTTCACGTTTTTCGGCCCACTTTTACAAAAAACTATCAAAAAAGCGATTACTCGCCTTCATGAATATCGCTTTTTGGTTTTTCAAGTCCTTTAATAGTAATGCCTTTCTTTTCAGCATAATCCCAAAGTGCAGCGTGTATTGCTTCTTCTGCAAGTAAACTACAATGAATTTTTACTGGAGGTAACCCATCAAGTGCTTCCATAACTGTTCTGTTAGTTATTTCTAGTGCTTCTTCTATAGTCTTACCTTTTATAAGTTCAGTAGCCATAGAACTAGTTGCAATTGCAGCACCACATCCAAAAGTCTTAAACTTAACATCATTTATAATTCCATTATCATCTATATCTAAATAAATTCTCATGATGTCTCCACACTTGGCATTTCCAACTGTTCCTACACCACTTGCATTTTCTATTTCTCCAACATTTCTTGGGTTAGTAAAATGATCCATTACTTTTTCTGAATACATAATTAATTACTTCCTTTCTTTACAAAATCTTCATATAGTGGACTCATACTTCTTAAGCCACTTATAACTTCTTTTAACTTATCTACTGTATAATCAATTTCTTCCATAGTATTTTCATGATTCATTGTAAGTCTTAAAGAACCATGCGCGATTTCATGTGGAAGCCCAATTGCTAAAAGTACGTGACTAGGATCTAAACTACCACTTGTACAAGCACTACCACTTGAAGCACAAATTCCAAGCGCGTCTAGTCTTAAAAGCATTCCTTCTCCTTCAATAAATTGAAAACTAAAGTTAGCATTTCCTACAAGTCTCTTATCTCTACTTCCATTAAGTCTTACATAAGGAATTTCACTAAGCACTCTATCAATTAAGTGTTCTCTTAAATTAAGAACATACTCGTTGTTTCTCTCCATCTCACTAAACTTTAACTGAGAGGCCTTAGCAAACCCAATAATACCTGCAGCATTAGTAGTTCCTGCACGTTTACCTTTTTCTTGCATACCACCACTTATTAAAGGTGTAATCATAACTCCTTTTCTAACATATAAGAAACCAATTCCCTTAGGTCCTTCTATCTTATGTGCACTAGTACTAAGTAAATCAATATTCATCTCATTTACATCAATTAAAACATTTCCATAAGCCTGTACTGCATCAGTATGAAATAAAACTTTATGTTTTTTACAAATATCCCCAATTTCTTTTAAAGGCATAAGTGTACCAATTTCATTATTAGCAGCCATTATACTAACTAATATAGTGTCTTCTCTAATAGCGTTCTCTAACTCATTTAAATCAATTAATCCATCTTCATTTACATTTAAATAAGTTACTTCAAAACCTAAACTACTCAAATACTTACAACTCTCTAGTACTGCGTGATGCTCTACTTTAGTAGTAATCATGTGTTTACCCTTATTCATTCTACTAATCATTATCTTCTTAATAGCCCAGTTGTCACTCTCACTTCCACCACTAGTAAAATATATCTCACTAGCCTCTGCACCTATTGTACCTGCTATTAATTCTCTTGCTTCTTCAACTCTTTTGCTAACCATTCTAGATGGACTATATATACTAGATGGATTAGTATAATACTCACTAAAATAAGGTAACATTTCATCTAACACTTCACGTCTAACTTTAGTAGTCGCTGCATTATCTAAATATATCATAAATCTAACTCCTCTCACTAATATGCTCAATTCCATATTTAAGTATAATCTTAATATGTTCGTCACTTATACTATACATACTAGTCTGTCCATCTTTTTCCACCTTAACTAAGTTTAGGTCTCTTAAATACTTTAGCTGATGACTAATTAAAGACTGACTTTTATTAAGACATAAAGAAATACCACTAACACACTTACTACCACTTAACAAACTATTAAGT
>CAVITD010000115.1:2451-3646 GCA_963645645.1 uncultured Eubacteriales bacterium | reverse complement strand
ATTTTAGAGATATTTTCGCTAATAAACCAAAAGAAATGCCACGAACAGCTTACTACGAATTTATTAAAGATAAGCCTAATTCAGAATTAATTCGATATCAAGCTTCTAAAGCAAAAAAAATATTAAGAGAATTTAATGATACCTTTAATAATGGAGTTTCTGAAATTAATGATGATTTGTCAAATGGTCATGCTATAAATATGCACCACATATTTCCTGAAAGTGAATTTCCAGAAATTAGTGGGTATTTAGAGAACCTAATTGCTCTTACTCCAAGTCAACATTTTCAAAAAGCACATCCAGATGGTAACACTAGAAAAATTGATAAAGGATTTCAGCAAATTTGTTTACTAGTTAAAGCTGGAAATATTGAAAAAAATATTAAATGTGATAATGATGTTATATATTCTTTTGATAGTTTCGTATATGTTTTATCAGTAGGATTTGATAGTGACGAGTATGAAAAAGTAGAAAATATGAATTTCATTGAATTAATACGTTTAATAAATATGGAATATATTACCGTGTAATAGAGAAAAAATAAATTCTCTATTTTCTTTTTAAAAAACACCAAACAAACTATTGACAAACATATATACCTATGGTAAAATCAAAATGTACAAAGGAAAAGTCAAAAAAGTAAGTGACTTTAGTAGGTTTATATAATATAATTGAATTAGCGTAAAAAAGGAAGTGAAAGAATGGATACTTTAAAAAATAATAGTATACTTATAGTAGATGATGCGGTAAAAGAAAGTGTTATTAGTGAGTTTAGAAAAAGTAGTGAATTAGTTGATGTTAAATTTATAAGTTTTAGTGAATTTAAAAAGTTATATTATTTTGATTATGATAAGAAAACAATATTTTATTTAATGAATAAGTATCACTATAAGTATGAAGTGTGTCTAGTTTATTTAAAGAATTTATATTATATAGAAGACAAAGAATATAAAAATGAGAAATTAAAGTTTTTAAGAGATTTAAAAAGTGAGTTAGATGAGCATGATTTACTTATATACAACGAGTATTTTAAAAGTAGTTTAAGTAAAAAGAATATTTATGTTTATAGTAAGAAAAAAATAAGTAAGTTTTATAAGAGTATATTTGATAAATTAGATGTAACATATTTAAATAATGAAGTAGTTAATAAAAAAGAGTTTAATATATATGAATGTATGAGTGTGGAAAGTGAAGT
>CAVITD010000115.1:0-2421 GCA_963645645.1 uncultured Eubacteriales bacterium | reverse complement strand
GATATAAATAAGAAAGCGTAGTTTCCTGGATTAATATATGAATGTATGAGTGTGGAAAGTGAAGTAAACTTTGTATGTAATAAAATAGTAGATTTAATTAAGAATGGAACTGATATAAACAACATTAAACTATTAAATGTAAAAGAAGAATATATGTATTTAATTAGAAAACTATTTGGTTTTTATAATATTCCATTAGAAAAAAAGAAGACAACTAGTCTTTATAGTACAAGAATTGGAAAGTACTTTTTGAGTGAATTAGATGGAAGTAAAGAAAGTATTGTAGAAAACTTAACTAACAAGTTTAAAAATAACACTGAAGAAGTAAACTTGATTATCAATATAATTAATGATTATACTTGGGTAAATGATTTAACAAATGTTAAAGAAATGCTTATACATGACTTAAAAAACACTTATATAAAAGAAGAACAACTAAAAAATAAAGTGAGTTTTATTAGTTTAGGAGAGGTAGTAAGTAGTAAAGACTATGTATTTTTAATGAGTTTTAATGAAGGAGATATACCACAAACTTTTAAAGATGAAGAATATATAAGTGATAACATTAAAAGTGAAGTAAATATTGAGACTACTTTAGAAAAAAATGTAAATAGTAAGGAAGAAGTATTAAACTTCTTAAATAGCATAGATAACTTAATTATATCTTACAAGTTAGAAGAAAGTGGTATCAGTTACAATATCTCATCACTTAGTGAAAAAATGAATTATAATGTACTTAAGTTTGAAGACGAGTATAATAAGTCAAATATATATAATAAAATAAGATTAAGTAACTTACTTGATTTATATTCAAAGTATGGAGTAGTTACTAAAGAGACAAGTAAACTATTAAATAATTACCCAGATATTAATTACCTAAGTTATAATAATAAATTTAAAGGAATTGACAAAAACAAACTAGATAAAAATATACTTTTATCTTATTCAACACTTGATAATTACTATAGATGTAGTTTCAGATACTATATTGATAGTGTGTTAAAGTTAGGCATATTTGAAGAAACATTCATGACATTTATTGGAAGTTTGTATCACTATATACTTTCAATTATGGATAAAGAAAATTTTGATTTAGATAAAGAATACGATAACTTTATAAAAGAGAGTAATAAAGTCTTTAGTAAAAAAGAAGAGTTCTTTTTGGAAAAATTAAAAAGTGAGTTATCTTTCGTTGTAAAAACAATAAAAGAACAATATAAGTACTCTAGTTTAGATAATAAACTTTATGAAGAAAAAATTTATATTAATAAGAATGACAATAAAACTTTTATGGGAATAGTTGATAAAATTATGTATAAAACTATAAATGATAAAACAGTAGTCTCTATAGTAGATTATAAAACTGGAAACCCAATGATAAGTTTAGATAATGTTACTTACGGAATAGGAATGCAACTACCTATATACTTATATCTAGTAAGCAAAAGTAACAAATTTAAGAATGTAATAGTAGGTGGCTTTTACTTACAAAAAGTACTTAATACAGTGGTAAATAAAGACAACTCTAGTAGTTATGAAACACTAAAGAAAAATAACTTGAAATTACAAGGATACTCAACAAGTAATGAAGAAATACTTGATTTAGTTGATAAAAGTTATAATGACAGTTTAGTTATAAAAGGACTAAGAACTTCAAGCAAAGGTTTTTATAGTTATAGTAAAGTGATAAATGAAAGTGAGATTAACAAACTTGTTAGTGAAGTTGATGATAAAATAGAAAAGGCATTTAACAGTGTTAGTGAAGGCAAGTTTGACATTAACCCTAAGAGAATTGGCAAAATTAACAAGGGTTGCGAGTTTTGTAAATACTATGATATTTGTTATAGAAAAGAAAATGATATAGTTAATTTAAAAGAAGTTAAGTTTGGAGGTGAAGAAGAGTGATACCTATTAAACCAAGTGATGCAATATGGACAGATGAACAATGGAATGCAATTTATGATAAAGGACACAATATAATAGTATCCGCGGGTGCTGGAAGTGGAAAAACTGCTGTTTTAAGTGAAAGGGTAATAGAAAACTTAAAAAGTGGAATGAGCATAAAAGAAGTGTTGTTGCTTACATTTACTAAAGCAGCAAGTTTAGAAATGAAAACGAGAATTAGAAATAAAATTAAAAAGAACCCTAGTTTATCTAAGGAACTATCTTTGATAGATGAAGCATACATAACTACATTTGATAGTTTCGCATTATCTATTGTAAAAAAATATCACTATATATTAAACATAAGTCCAAACGTAAGCATTATTGATGAGCCAATAATAAGAATAAAAAAGAAAGAAATATTAACTAATATATTTGATAAATACTATGAAAATAAAAATGAGAAATTTTTAAAACTTATCAGTGACTTTTGTATAAAAGACGATAGAGAAATATTTGAGAGTATCTTGTCTATAT
>CAVITD010000114.1:0-3672 GCA_963645645.1 uncultured Eubacteriales bacterium | reverse complement strand
CGGCGAAGAAAAAAGAATTCCAAATTCTAGAAAAAAAAGTACTTTAGAAAAAGGTCTGAATTCTCATAGTAAATGACATTATAGAATACGTAAAAGTTTAACTTACGTATTTTTTTAATAAGTCACACATAACCATTTAACCCATATACTATAATTGAAAGTGAGGTTATATGAAAAAAATATACTATTATGTTATAAGTATTTTTATTTTGGCTATCTTAGGTTTTACAGGAATATATTATAAATTTAACAAAGAAGAAAATGTTGTTAAAGTCAAAGTTGCAGAAGTTACCCATAGTGTCTTCTATGCACCATTCTATGTAGCATTAAATAATAATTACTTTGAAGGTTTAGAAGTTACTAAAACTCTAACAAGTGGCGCTGATAAAGTAGCAAGTGCAGTATTAAGTGGAGACACAGATATTGGCTTATCAGGTCTTGAAGCAACTATTTATGTTTACCAAAATAATGCTAAAGACTATCTAAAAAGTTTCTCTTCTCTTACAAAAAGAGATGGACAATTCCTATTTGGAGACTGCAAGTACAAAGATAATTTTAATGTTGATATATTAAAAGGAAAAACAGTTTTAGCTGGACGCAGTGGGGGTATGCCATCAATGGTATTCTTGTATGCTCTACACAAAAACAATATAAATATTAAAGATGTTAACGTTGACTTATCAGTTGACTTTGCAAACCTAAGTGGAGCATATATTGGAAAACAAGGAGACTTTGTTAACTTGTTTGAACCAAACGCATTAGCTTTAGAAAAAGAAGGTTATGGATGTGTACTTTCAAGCATTGGACTTATGAGTGGAGAACTTCCTTATACAGTATTCCATGCTAAAAAAAGTTACATAGAAAACAATAAAAATATAGTAGAAAAATTTACTAAAGGTATTCAAAAAGGTTTAGACTTCGTAAAAAATAATGATGCAACTAAAATTGCAGAAGTTATAAAAAGTGAATTTACAAGTACCAGTTTTGAAGACTTAGTAAGTGTTGTAGAAAGATACAAAAACGCTGACAGTTGGTGGGAAAGTACAGTTATCACTGAAAGCGCATTTAATAATTTACTTGATTTAATGGAATATAATGGAGTGTTAGAGAGTACTGTTAATTATAACGACTTGGTTTATAATGAATGAAATACTAAAAATTAAACACTTACATAAAACATATAACAGTATATCAAACGAAACACTAGCAGTAAGTGACACATCATTTACTGTATATGATGGGGAGTTTGTCTCATTAGTAGGCTCAAGTGGTTGTGGAAAAAGTACTATACTAAACATAATTGCAGGTCTAGACAAAGACTACACTGGCTTAGTTAAATTTAAAAATGGTACAACAACAAGCTATATGCTCCAAGACGATACCTTATTTCCTTGGCTAAATGTTCTTGATAATGCATTACTTGGTTTAAAAATACAAAAGAAACTAACAAAAGATAGTATTAATTATGTTAAAGATTTACTTACTAAATATGGTCTAAAAGACTTCATGTACAAAAAAGTAACAGACCTAAGTGGCGGTATGAAACAGCGTGTAGCTCTTATAAGAACCATTGCAACAAAACCAAAACTAGTACTACTAGACGAACCCTTTAGCGCACTTGACTACCAAAACAGACTAAAAGTCAGTGTAGATGTATATAACATACTAAAAAAAGAAAGAATAACTACAATTATGGTAACCCATGACTTATCAGAAGCTCTAAGTATAAGTTCAAAAGTAATAGTAATGAGTAAAAGACCAACCAAAGTAAAAAGTATTTATAACTTAGACTTTGACAAAAACTTATCTCCTTTAGAAAGAAGAAAAACTAGTATATTTAACGAATACCTAGACTTACTTTGGAGGGATATAGATGAGTGATAGTAGAAAAAAATTCCTAAGTTCTTACCGAAAGAACAAACTAATTATTAAACTATCCCAAATATGCCTAGCATTATCTTTCTTACTAGTTTGGGAAGTATTAGCTAAATATGAAATAATAAACTCATTCATAACAAGTTCTCCTAGTAAAATAGTAATAACAATAGTAAACTTATTTATAAAAGATAATCTAATATATCACATATTTGTAACATTAGCCGAAACGTTAATTGCTTTTATTATAACCCTAATAATAAGTTTAACCTTAAGTATACTAATATATAAAAGCCCTACATTAGACAAAATAATAGACCCATATCTAACAGTAATAAATAGTTTACCTAAAGTAGCTCTAGGACCACTTCTAATAATATGGGTAGGTGCTAACTATAAAAGTATAATATTGATGGCTATTCTAATAAGCGTAATAGTAAGCATTCAGTCAATTAGTATAGGCTTTAAAAGTACTAACACGAATAGAATAAAACTACTTAAAAGTTTTAAAGCATCAGATAAAGATATACTAAAATATGTAGTAATACCAAGTAACTATAAAATAATAATAAATAGCTGTAAAATAAATATAGGACTATGCCTTATAGGTGTAATAATGGGAGAGTTCCTAACAAGTAAAGCAGGCTTAGGTTACCTAATACTTTATGGAAGTCAAGTATTTAACTTAAACTTAGTTATGAGTGGGATAGTAATTCTTTTAATAATATCAGTCATGCTTTACAAGATAATTACTACAATAGAAAAACATTTAGATGTTTAAAGTCTAAATGTTTATTTTTTTATTATTTAATTTTCGTATATACTACATATAGTTCCTTTTTGAACATTACTGAATTTAAGTGTACTTCCTGATACAGTTGGTGTTACATCATTAGTACAACTAATTGTTAAGTCACTTAAAGTTTTAGATGTATTTGTTGGTGTTACAGTAAATTCTACATCTTCACCTATTAGAACTTGTTTTATATTCTTATCAGCTGTAGCATCTTTTAAGTCTAATTCAATAGTTTTTAAGTTACTATTTACATCACTACTATTTCCACTAGGGAAGTATTCTCCTCTAGCGCTTATTTGTGTTACAAAGTATTTTCCTTGACTAACGTTAGTCGCGTCACTCTTAAGCCAAGCATATAATTTGAATGTTTTAGTTTCACCTACACCTATTAGTATATTTGAAGCTATTTTATGGTTACCATCTGAGTCAACATTGTCACTATATAAGCTTATTGTAGGAGTAGTACCATCTTCTCCAATAGCAATTTTAACTTCGTCATCACCCACAAACTCACTATATTCTACACCATCAGATACAATAGTGCCTGCAGTTGGATCTTTTTCTAAATATAAGCTTATATATAAAGGAATATCTCCATCATTAGTTAATGTAAATATATATGGTTTCATATTGTCCCAATCATCTGTAGTAGTTGGGTCACTTACTGGATATATTTTACTATAAACAGTATTACCATTAGCGTCTTTTTCAGTTCCTATAACATTACCTATATCAGTTATAGTACTATTACATTCGCTATCTTTACAAAAAGCTAAAGAAATATCTCCAAACTTAATTGTGTCTGTGTTTCCTGTAGTATCTACTTTAAAAATTGCATAACTCATTGAAATAAACACTAAACTAACTACCGCTACTACAGCAATAGTTATTTTAATTTCTCTATTAATCATACCTTTTAGTCCCATTTATATCACCAACTTATTACCTTCTAATATAATAATTATAAAATAATTTTTTAATTTAATCAAGTAGGTATATAC
>CAVITD010000113.1:0-3742 GCA_963645645.1 uncultured Eubacteriales bacterium | reverse complement strand
ATAAGTATTTCTTTATTTAATAATTCTTCTAATTCTATCATTCTTTCTGTAGATAATTTATTTTTATTAAACATACATTACCTCTTCCTTAAATATTATTAATTTCCATTATTTTTTCTTCTAGTGTTTCTTTATCTACAAAGCCTACTATACTATCTAGTTCTTTACCATCACTAAAGAACTTTAAGTGTGGTATACTCATTATTTTAAATCTATTAGCTAACTCTGGATACTCATCAACATTTACTTTAATTATATCAATGTCGTCAATAGTTTCTAATACAGAACCTAGCATTTTACATGGTCCACACCAGTCTGCGTAAAAGTCTATTAAGAAGTTTCCTTTACTTACTAAAGTATCAAAGTCTTCTCCTTTATAATAAGTCATAACTACTCTCCTTTCTTAAGTATTTTATTCATATTTTTTTCATTAATTATATTCTTTTCAAAAAGTATTCTTATGCTTTCTTCAAAGTTTGAGCTACTATATATCTCTTTAGCCCCTTCCCAAGTATCTTTTATAACTGGTGTTATTACTGGAGTTTTATCAAGTATAAAATTGTTTACTTTACTTTCACTTAACATAGGAATATTAAATACACTTAGTATAAATAGTACAAAGAATAAAATTATATATGTTTCAATTAGTCCTACTACTGCACCTAAAATACGTGATACAAAACCTAAAACAATAGTCGCATCAAATATTTTTTCTATTACATCAGTTAGTTTTAAGATAATACTATAGAATATACTAAATATTATCATTAAGATAACAAAACTAATAACGTGATACAATAGTACACTTATTCCAGCATTAGCGCCTATCTGAGGAAGTATTCCTATTAAAACATTAGCTAAACTTCCTTTTAGTATCCATGACAAGAATATAACAATTATGCTACCTACTAGTCCTACTAAACTTTTTACTGCTCCCTTTCTAGCACCATCTAAAGCACCAATTAAAAGCACTATAATTAAAATTGCATCTATTAATCCCATAATCTTTCCTCCTTTTAATAATATGTATTAATTATAAATATTTATAACTTACATGTATAGTTTACCATAAGAAGTGATGTTGTTCAATACAATAATGATTTTTTACAAAAAATCAAAGTAAAGTTTTGGAAATATTTTTCCAAAAGTATCTAATTAAAATAATGTTAAAAATCTAATTTTGTAGAAAAATAAACAATTTTATGATAGAATTTTATCTAGAGGTGACTTATGACAATAGTTTTTAAAGTAAGTGATAATATTAAAGAGAAAATGATAGAATATTATATGGATAAGAGAAAGGAAAAAACTCCACCTTATGCAGTTTTTCAAGCAGTGGAAGCTGATACAGTGATTACTTTATATGAAAGTGGTAAAGTTATGTTTCAAGGTATTAGTGCTGACGTGGATGCGAATATGTGGAAAGATCAGGAAAAGTTTTTAAATAATGTAGAAGTTGACACAAGAAGTACCGAAGAAAAGAAAGAAGATAGTATAGATAAAACGTACTACTATTATTCTGCTATTGGAAGTGACGAAGTTGGAACTGGAGACTATTTTCTTCCAATAGTTGTAACCTCTTGCTTTATGGATAAATCTAATATTAAATTCTTAGAAAGTTTAGGAGTACATGACTCAAAAAAACTTACTGATAAAAAGATACTTAGTGCTGCACCTGTTATTATAAAAAAAATTCCTTATGAAAGTATTATTCTTTCTAATAAAGAGTACAATGAATGGGTAAGTAAAGGAATTAACATGAATAAAATTAAAGCAATAATGCATAATAAGATGTTATATAAAATGAAGAATAAAGGTTATGATTATCAAAAAATAATAGTTGACCAGTTCTGTTTGCCTGGAGTATACTATAACTATTTAAAAGAAGTGCCTAATAGAGTTACTGGTATTACTTTTATTACTAAAGCAGAAGATAAAAATTTAAGTGTTGCGTGCGCAAGTATTATAAGTAGATATATTTTCTTAAAAGAACAAGAAAAACTAGAAAAAGAACTAGGTATGTCTATTCCTAAGGGTGCTGGAGTTAAGGTAGATGAAGTTGGTAAACTTTTAGTTAAAGAAAAAGGTACAGATGCACTTAAGAATATTGCTAAAATTAGTTTTAAAAACACTGAAAGGATTATTTCCTAATCAGTGTTTTCTTTTTATTTAATTTTCTTCATTTCGTCTAAGAGTTTTAAAGCTTCCATTGGTGTTACTTCAAGTGGATTAATGTTTCTTAAAAATTCTCTTAATGGGTCTTTAACAGGTGTTTCTAAATCAAGTTCAAACTGTTTAATATGTTTCTTCTCAGTTTTACTTGTACTTTCATATGTTTGTAGTAACTTATCAGCACTTTCTATTACTTCGTCAGGAAGTCCTGCTAATTTAGCTACATTTATTCCGTAACTTTTATCTACTGCACCATCCATTACTTTATGAAGAAATACTACTTTACCATCAGTTTCATTAATACTTACGTGTACATTTTTAATGCTTGGAGTGTATAGAGCCATTTTAGTAAGTTCATGATAGTGAGTACTAAACATAGTCTTACATTTTAAGTACTTATTTACATATTCAATTATACTACCCGCTAAACTCATTCCATCATATGTTGAAGTACCACGACCAAGTTCATCAAATAATATTAAACTATTTTCTGTAGCATTCTTAAGAGCATAAGCACTTTCCTTCATTTCAACCATGAATGTACTTTCTCCTCCAACTAAATCATCAGAGGCTCCAATTCTTGTAAATATCTTATCAAATATAGGTAACTTGCAACTACTTGCAGGTACAAAACATCCTATTTGATTAAGTATAACTATAATTGCAAGTGTTCTCATATAAGTAGATTTACCACTCATATTAGGACCAGTAATCATTAAAATATTAGTATATTCATCCATTACAATATTATTACTTACATAATCGTCTTTTATTACTTTCATAACAACAGGGTGCTTAGCGTCCACTATATTAATGTTGTGTTCATGATTAATTATAGGTCTAACAAAGTTATTTTCTTCACTTACTTTAGTTAAACTTTGCATTACGTCTAGATATGCTATATAATCACTTACTTTTTGTAACTCACTAATATACTTACTAACTTCTTCTTTAATACTCAAGAAAATATTATATTCCATATCTTTAATTTTATCTTCTGCATTAAGTATCATATCTTCTTTTTCTTTTAATGAATGTGTTATATATCTTTCACCATTACTTATAGTTTGTTTTCTAACATAACCAAATTCTTCCTTTATGTTATCTGCTTGTCCTTTACTTACTTCAATATAGTAACCAAATACTTTGTTATAACCTACTTTAAGAGTTTTAATACCAGTTCTTTCTCTTTCTTCATTTTCAAACTTACTTATAAAGTCTTTACCATTCTTTCTAATACTTTTTAACTCGTCTAGTTCTTTATTAAAGCCATCCTTAATTAAGCCACCTTCTTTAATAGTGACAGGTGCATCCATTTCTATTGACTTATCAAGTAACTCATATAACTCATTAAAAGTCTCAACTTTCTCTAAGCCAATGTTTTCTAGTATTAAGTTAATATCTGGAAGTACTCCTAAACTACTTTTTAACTGAAGTAAGTCTCTTCCATTTAAAGTGTTTATTGATACTTTACCTACTAGTCTTTCTAAGTCATATATTTGATATAAGAAGTCTCTTAACTCACTAATACTCATAAATTCTTTCTTAAATAAATCTATTAAATCATGTC
>CAVITD010000112.1:0-3752 GCA_963645645.1 uncultured Eubacteriales bacterium | reverse complement strand
ATAGGAATACTTCTAACTGGATTTAGTTTAACATTCATTATAATATACATAAATTTATTAAGCATCGGGTATACTTTTATAAATTATGTAAACTATATATCTAGAAGGTGGGAATGCTTACTTATAATTCCTGGAGTACTTTTAATAATTTATGCTTTAAAGAAAGGAAAATAACTATGGTATATGTGTATGATATATTAGTAAATTTTAATGATACGCTTTATGATTTTTATGACTGGAAAACAACAGACGACTTTTATCACGTAAGAAGGTGTCCATTATTTAAAGTAAAAACTAATATTTTAGGAGATTTGACATACAAAAAAGTAAGAATATCTGAAGAGTTTCTAAGTGTAGTGAAAGATAAAACTCAGGTCTTTACATCCAAAAACGTAGAAACACTAGAGTACTCATTTATAGTGACTGATGGAATAAATAGCCTTATGGTACTACTTGATAAAAAAGGTTTAGTTATAAAGAAAAGCAAGTTTTTAATTAATGAAGAAGTAGAAATATCTAATATGGCTAAAACAATGAGAATGACTGCTTTATCATATAATGTGATTAACAATAATATTACAAAAAACAAAATGCTAAGAGACGAAAATGAGTTAGTGGATACAATACTAAAAGAATTAGATTTAATTAAAACGGACAAAGAAAAATTAAGTTACTTGTACTACGAATGGTTTAACAAAGAAGCCCCAGTTAACGCCTATACTTTGCTAGTAAAAGCTATAAAAAAAGATTATACAGATAAACATCGTGAATTTTATTCTCTATTAAATATGTTAACTGTAAAAAAATAGTATATATTAGAAATTTTTGGTTAATCTATAACTAGAGGTGGAATAATGAAGAAAATTTTAGTTATATGTTTAAGTGTGTTCTTGTTAGTGGGGTGTAGTCTAAATAAAAATACTCCAACAAAGAAAGTAGAAGAGCTATTTAAAAAATATCAAAGTCTAGATAATGCAGTGTTAGACGATTTAGAATTAGTTGTAGAAGGAACAACATTAACAACTGATTATCAAAAAACTACATACACTAATATTATGAAAATGCAGTATTCTGACTTAAAGTATACTATAGAAGACGAAACAGTAAATGGTGACGATGCAACTGTTAAAGCTAAAATTACTGTATACGATTTCTATAAAGCACAAAAAGATGCTGAAAGTTATAAGAGTACTCATGAAAGTGAATTTTTAACAAATGACTCATACGATAACGACAAGTTTATGGACTACAAACTTAAAACTATGCAAAACACTACTGACCGAATAGAATACACAATAGAAATAAATTTAACTAAAGAAGATGAAAAATGGAAAGTGTCGCCACTTGACAAAACTACATTAGAAAAAATACATGGAACTTATAATTATGAACAAGAATAAGTTCTTTTTTCTTTATTTAAAACATAAAATTTGCTATGAAAAAGATTATATTATTTGTTATTATATTACTTCCAATTTTAAAAATTGATGCACTAGAAAGTTACGTTGTAATGGACGCCAAAAGTTCTAGAATTTTATCTTCAAAAAACATGGATGAAAAGATGTTAATTGCAAGTACTACAAAAATAATGACGTCTTTGGTCGCCCTAGAAAACGCGAGCACTACTGACGTGCTTTGTGCTGGAAAAGAAGTGCTGAGTGTCTATGGTTCAATGATTTACTTAGATGTTGGAGAATGCATGACTTTATATGATTTACTAGTCGGACTTAACTTGCGAAGTGGAAACGACGCTGCAATGGTAATAGCAACAGAAACTATTGGGTATGATAACTTTATAAAAGAAATGAATATCCTCGCAAATAAGCTTGGAATGACGTCTACCAATTTTAAAAATCCGCATGGACTAGATAACGAAACAGAAAACATAAGCACTGCCCATGATTTAGCACTTTTAATGAGATATGCAACTACAAATAAGACATTTATGGAAATTACAAATTTAAAAAAGTATACGCTTACTTCTAACGTTGAAGCCCACGTTTGGTATAACAAAAACGAACTATTAAGAAGTTATAAATTTGCAACAGGTGGAAAAATTGGCTATACAGAAAAAGCGGGGTATATGTTTGTTTCAAGTGCGACTAAGGCTGGAGAAGACTTAATTGTAGTAACAATGAAAGAAAAAGATAGATTTAACACTCACAAAAAGTTATATGAAGAGTATTTTAAAGAGTATGATAGCTACAAAATATTGAATAAAAAAACATTTAATGTAAAAAGTGAATATTATAAGAATTACCATTTATATATCAATGAAGACGTGGAAGTAATGCTAAAGAAAGACGAAAGAGACAAGATTAAAATAGATATAGATATTATAAAAAAGAAAAAAGTAAAAGATAAAGAAGTAATCGGAACAGCGAACGTTTATGTATCAGATAAACTTATATCAAGCACCAACATTTTTATAATGAGCAAGCAAGTTAAGGAGCGTAGTTTAAAAAGTAAGTTGTTTTTTTGGAAAAAATAATTTATAATGTAAGTGGTGTTATTTATGGAAAGATTACAAAAATATATAAGTGAATGTGGTTATACTAGCAGAAGAAAAGCTGAAGAATTAATTTTAAAAGGAAAAGTAAAAGTAAATGGAAGTATTGTAAAAGAGCTTGGTACTAAAGTAACTGATGCAGATTTAATAGAAATAGATAATCAAGTTTTAAGAAGACAAGAACATTCATATTTTCTTCTTTATAAACCGCGTGGAGTAATAAGTGCAGTAACTGATGATAAGGGAAGAAAAACAGTTTGTGATTTAGTAAAAAGTGAAAAAAGAGTATTTCCAGTTGGAAGGCTTGACTATGATACAACGGGCATAATTTTGCTTACAAACGATGGAGAGTTATCTAATATTTTGACTCATCCAAAACGTGATGTTACAAAAGAGTACTATGCTAAGGTTAAAGGTTTCTTTAAAAAAGAAGACGCGCTTACTTTAAGTAATGGGATACTTTTAAATGGTAAAAAAACAAAGAAAGCTATCTTTAAACTAGATAGATACGACAAAAAAACAGACGTAAGTTATGTAAAAGTTGTTATAACTGAAGGTAGAAACCATCAAGTAAAAGATATGTTTAATTTGTTAAAGTATGACGTGGTAAAACTTAAGAGAGAAAAGTATGCATTTTTAGATTTAAGTGGATTAAAGAGTGGAGAATATAGAGAATTATCTTTAAAAGAAGTAAAAAAATTATACAGTCTAAAATAAAAGAGCCTTACATTACGTAAGACTTTTTTCTATTCTTCTACTATTGAAATAGCTTCAGTAGGGCAACTTTCTATTGTCTCTAAAAAGCTTTTCTTGTCTTCTGGTTTAACTTCCTTTCCAACAGGTTCAGCTTGTCCGTTTTCATCAAAAACTAAATAATCTGGATGGCTATGAACACACATTCCACATCCGATACACGCATCTTTATTAATTTCTATCTTTTCCATTTTCATTTCCTCCTAAAAACATTATATAATTAAATTTTAAGAAAATCAATTAATATACTTCTATTTTCACAAAAAATATGATAAAATTAGTATGGTGAAAAATATGAGTTCTAGAATGGAAAGATATAATTATTTAAATAATGAGCAAGTAGAAAACACTCAAAGCAGAGTAAGCAAGAATATTGCCTTATATGACGAAGTAAAAGAGTGTGAGCTTTCACGTGTAAATAATAATTCCAATGTCAAAATAATTGAACAGACTGGTAAAACAATTGACCTAGAAAAAATTAAAAAATATA
>CAVITD010000111.1:0-3797 GCA_963645645.1 uncultured Eubacteriales bacterium | reverse complement strand
AGATAAATCAAATTGGTCATCACATAAATCATTCATTTTTCTAATTAAAGTCTCTTGCTTTTCAGTCATGGATTCCATCATTCTTCTGTCTCCTGCAATAACCACCACAACATTTCTTGTATTGTTGGCTCATAGTTTTTATTGTTTTGTGGCTGATAGTAATTCCTAACTCTTTCTTTATAGATTACTTTTAATTCATTAATATCCAATTTGATTTCTTTTTCTTCTTCTGAATAATTAGAGTCTTTTATTTCTAGGATAGAATTTTTGATTGATTCAAAATTTGTCATTTGTTCTCCTTTAATTTATCCACTTTACTTGTGGACTTCCTTTGTATCCTTTCTTCCAAACAAACCACGCAAACGCTACTGCACTTCCTGTCATTTCTTCGAATTTGCCATCTTTAGCACATTTTAATCTACCAGAAGATACGTATATCGTTTTAGGCGGGTTAGTTAGAAAGAACTCTTTTCTTTGTTTGCCCTCTAGGAATTGTAGTCTTAGAAACATGGCTACTTTTTCTCCATCAGGAACTAACTCTAAAGCGTGTTTGATAAACTCTTGAGCGTATTTATAGGGTGGGTTAGTAATAATACACCCCCCCACTTTTCGGTGGTTAACAAGAAGTCTACACCGCCTGCACCATAACCACGATCAATTAAATCAGTACTCTTAACATCATATCCATGTGCTTTAAGTACTTTACTTAAATGTCCTTGACCACAAGCACACTCCCATACGTTTTTGTTAAATGTTTCTTCAGCTAGTAATAGTTCAATGGCTTTCGGTTCAGTTGCATAAAAGTCCTCAGCTTGTCTTTCGCCTTTTGATAAACTACTAGCCCCTAGTGTTCTAATTGAGTTTTTCATTCTTGTATATCCAATAACTCTCTTCTCTTATAAATTCATCATAATCGTCAAGGTTTAGCCCAAATATTTCTAGGTAGCCCCATTGTCGGCAATAGTCTATTTGAACTTTCCCATCGTTGTAAATTGTTGCCATAAAGTCCCCAACTGTATTTCTAGTGTTAAAGACTTGTATGTTATCAAATATGTTTAGTGTTTGTTTTATTTCGTTTGGTAATTTCATATCATCCTTTCATTTGCTTGAACATTGCTACCATAACGTCTACTACAATAGCATTCCCTGCTTGCTTATAAAGTTGTGTATTTGATACTACTTTACTTGCCTTTTCAAAATCTCCATCATCTATCCCCATCAATCTCCAGCACTCTTTAGGTGTTAGTTTTCTTATCCCTAAATCGTTCTTTTCGTTTACAACCACTCCAACATCTAAACTAGTCTTAATTGTCGGTGTCATTTTCTTTTGTACGGTACCCCTTTTTTTATCTATATTTGAGATATAACATCCATCTCCAGCCATAGCCTCTAGATAGCCTTGTTTAGTGCAATTTTTAATTTTGATTGTAAGTTCTTCAGCGTTGTAATTAGTAGGAAATTTATCGGATAAATAAGTAGTACTAAGCGCTGCCCTAGTGTTACCCTCTCTAGTGGTAATTGTAGGTGCTACATCTCGATTGAGTATCTTCTGATTCTCGTTTGCAGTATAAGTAGCGTTGTCACTTAGAATATACTTAACCATAGATTCGGTTAGAAAGTATTTAGAATCTACATTTTCTTCTAGTAAGTCTTGTAAGTCTCTCTCTCTCTCGACTATGTTAGGAAAACTATAAGTATAATCACCTAGAAAGCTAAACATGAAAGTCCTATTTCTATTTTGTGGAACATTGAAGTCTTTACTATTTAATGTTTTATAGTAGTTTTTATACCCCATATCTTCTAGTGCTTTCATCCAACTTTCAAAGTCTTTGATATTTCTTTTAGATAATATTTGTGGTACATTTTCCATCATCAGTACAGTAGGTTTTATATCCATTTCGTTTAGTAATCTTTCTACTTCCCATAACAGTCCACTTCTTGTATCATTTCCTTTGCTCATACCTTTAAGTTTTCCAGCAATTGATATATCGGTACAAGGAAATGAGTAAGTCATAAAGTAGATATAGTCATCTCTCTTTACTCCTAAGTCACTTCCTTTAATACTTCTTATATCAGTTGGTTCAAAATTAGTATCATGTATCGCGTTATAACTTTGTATAGCATATTTATCAAATTCTATAACTCTATAGTGTTCAAATTCGATATTTGCTCTTTTCATAGCCATTGCTTGTGTTCCAATTCCAGCAAAGAGTTCAATTAGTCTTACAGGCTTATTAATTTTGAATGGTTCTAAAGTAGTTTCAAATATACTTTGTTGAACATACTTAGTCATTAGTTAATCTATGTAGCCACCTAGCCATCTTTTCAGTTTTTCTAACTTGGAAATTCTCATTTCTCAATAAGCAAGCGTCCATACATACTTCTACATCTACTAGCTCTTCTAGTAAGTTGTTGTAGCACTCATCATAACTTCTAGGTGTTGGATTACTACCTCTTCTAGCTCTTTATAGCTTTAGAATTGCTTGTGCTAACTCGTTACATTCTTCTGCTAGTTGTAATAATCTATCAGTCCTTGTAGTCTCAAACACTACCCTATCTCTCATTTCTTTATAAGTCATATGATCCTCCAAATTAAATATGTTTCTACTAGAATGGTTATCATGATATAGAACACTCCCTCTAGTTTTGTTCTTCTTTGATTTATTAGCCCTATAATCAATAGAACCAATAGGTTACTAGTAGTAATTCCTACTAGTAAACCTATAAGTGTTAATAAGTTTTTCATTATCCTAAAATAGCGTCTAAATCAATTTCACCATCTTCATTAGTAGCCTCTACTTCTTTAAAGCCGTTACAATAATTCCAATTCTTTAATCTAGTAGAACTACCCTTAGTACCATCTTCTTTGTCATATTCTTCATAAGACACATCTGCTTGAACGTAATGACCTACTAAGTCTTTAGGTTCGATAGATTCCATTTCGCTATCTTGCAATACTGCTCTAGCCATAGTGCTAAATGCAGTAATAGCGCCATCATTTAGAATGTCTTTCTTTACGTCCTTATAAAGTGTGTATGTTTGCTTGTTTGTAAGTCCTTTATCAGTCTTAAAGGTAACTGTGAGTTTACCAAAATCGGCTAGTTTATCCTCTACACTATCTACAATAAATTTATGAGTACCCTCAGGCATTCTTGTATATCCAGCATTTAATTTAACGATCATTTTATTATTCCTCTACTTCCTTTTTAGTTAATGTATAAACATCTTTTGTTGTTGAATATTTTTCTAGTAATCCATCTTTTGCAAGTGCCTTATTATCTACTGTTACCTTGCTAGATTTACTAAGTGTCCATTGAAAGCTACCTACTGAGCTACTAACTTTAGTATCACCATCTCTAAATTGACTTGTTAGTTGTTCCTTAATTACCTCTTGCAGTACTTTCAATCTATCTTCTTTAGGTTTAATACTTTTCTTGAATTCTTCAATTTCTTTAACTAAGTTATTTGCCTCTAAGAAAATATCTTCTTTTTCTAATTCAGGTGCTACACTATTAGTCTTAAGTGCCTTTAGAATGTCACTATCTAGTTTTTCATCATACTTAGGACTAATACCGCTCTCTACATATGTTTCCCACCACTCAATAGCTTGTTTTATGATTTCATCCCAATTAGGATAACGTTCACTAACTTTGAATGATACAACCTTAGTATTTTTCATAGTGACTTTAAACTTATCAGGTTTCTCATAATCTTTCTCAGCTAAGAATGTAGCTACCATGTATACGTTATCCACACCTTTTAAGTAAGCGTATAGACTTGCTTGTAAGGCATAATAT
>CAVITD010000110.1:0-4263 GCA_963645645.1 uncultured Eubacteriales bacterium | reverse complement strand
TTCCAATTGTAAAATTTATAATAATATACTATCTAATTTAAGAAAAGATTCTTTAAAAAGAATACACTTACTAACAAATCAAACTTTGGATAATAATTCAGTAGGTTTATTTGTAAAAAGAGTCAAAAACGATTCAGAAATAATATCTAAAACTTACTGGAGAATTTCTAATGATATCAAAAGCGTAATATCAACAATAGGTACGTTTATAGCAATATTTATAATAAATAAAACAGTATTCCTTTTTGCTTTATTTTATTTATTTTTAATTATTTTATTAGATAACTATAATCAAAAGAAAACAAGAAAACTAAGAGAAATAACAAATAAAGAATCTGAAATAACTACAAGTTTAATAACTGAAACTATCCATGGAATAAGAGACATTAAAATGCTTAATATAGAAAACAACACAAAAAAACTTATTAGTACTCAAATAACAAAATTACTAAATAGTTCTAAAAAAGAAAGCGAAACTAATAGTTTAATAGGTAGCTTTACTGATATCATAAGTAACGTATGCGATTTTCTATTAATAATACTTTATATATATCTAATAAAAGAAAACACTTTATCTATAGTAAATGCTTTAGTGCTTTATAACTATTCTTTAGGTTTAAGTTCATTTCATGGTTATACAGGAGAAATAGCAAATTACATTAGTAAGTTTAATTTATCAACAAAAAGAATAAAAGAACTATTTGATAATGAAAAATTTACTACTGAAACATTCGGAACAAAACACATAAAAAAGGTAAAAGGAAAGTTCGAATTTAAGAGTGTTCATTTTAGTTATAAAAGAAATGAAGTATTAAAAGGAGTATCATTTACAGTTAACCCAGATGAGACAGTCGCTTTTGTAGGTAAAACTGGTTCAGGTAAAACAACTATATTTAATCTTCTATGCAAAATGTATGAAGTAGACAAAGGAGAAATACTAATAGACAACATAAATATAAATGAACTTGATAAAGATACAATAAGAGGTAATATTACAGTAATAAGTCAAAGTCCTTACATATTTAATATGTCCATAAAAGAAAACTTAAAACTTGTAAAACCAAACTTAACAAATAAAGAAATGAAAGAAGCACTTAAAACAGCTTGCCTATATGACTTTATAGAAAGTTTACCAGACAAATATGACACAGTTTTAGGAGAAAATGGTATAACCTTATCAGGTGGACAAAAACAAAGACTTGCTATTGCAAGAGCATTAATACAAAAAACAGAAATAATTTTATTTGACGAAGCAACATCAGCTTTAGATAACGAAACACAAGAAAAAATCACTAAAGCAATTAATAATATGAAAAAAGAATACACAATAATGATAATTGCCCATAGGTTATCCACAATAATAAATGCAGACAAAATATTTTTTCTAAATAACGGAAAGATAGAATGCTCAGGAACTCATGAATATTTACTAAAGCATTCAAAAGAATACAAAAAACTTTATGAAACAGAAATTAAAACTAAAAAGTAAAAACTTTATGAAAATTAAACATAACCACTTTAACAAAATCAAAATTTGTGATAAACTTATTACGATAGGTGATAATATGAAAGAAGAAATAAAAAAGAAAAAGAAAAAAAATAACAAAGCAACATTTAATTTACTTGAAGTTATAGTAATAATAGTAATGACTAGCTTAGTAGTAGGTGTATCAACTGGAATAGTAGTGTACAACAATTATTATGAAATAGATAAGAAGAACAATAAAGGCAATACAAACTACATAAAAGAAATAGAAGCAGCTTATAATAACATACTAAATAGCTATGTAGAAAAAGTTGACGAATCAGAACTTACTAACGCCGCCATAAAAGGTATGTATAGCTATCTAGGAGACCCATATACAAGTTATCTAGACGAAGAAACAACAACTAACCTAATAGACCGCTTAAACGGAGAATATAAAGGTATAGGCGTTGAAATAACAAGCACAGAGAGTGGCACAATGGTAATGACCGTGTTTGATGGTAGCCCAGCATCAAAAGCAGGCGTAATGGTAGGAGACATAATAACAAAAGTAGGAGATACTGACGTCCAAAATAGCACCCCTAGCGTAGTATCAAATCTTATCAAAAGCACAAACGGCACAACAACTATAGAAGTACTAAGAGGTGGAATATACAAAACTATTGAAATAAACGTAGAAAAGGTTAGCATTCCATCAGTATCAAGTAACAACTTTGACGGTGTAGGATACATAAAAATAACAACATTCTCAAATAACACTTTTGAACAGTTCAAAACAGCCCTTTCTGGCCTTGAAAAAGAAAATATTGATAGTTTAGTGATAGACGTCAGAAATAACGGTGGAGGTTACCTAAATGCAGCCGTAGACATCGCAGAACTATTTATAGAAAAAGGTAAAAACATATATGGCCTTGAAACAAAAGAAAAAACAGAATACTATAAAGACTCAACAAAAGAAAGTAGAAACTACAAAGTAGGAATACTTATGAATAGTGCTTCAGCTTCAGCTTCAGAAATACTAGCTGCCGCTTTAAAAGAAAGCTATGGCGCTACTTTACTTGGCATAACTAGCTATGGAAAAGGCACAGTCCAAGAAACATCAGAACTAGAAACAGGTGGAATGATTAAATACACAACAGCTTACTGGCTAACACCTAATGGTAACAAAATCAACAATGTTGGACTAAAACCAGACGTTGAAATCACTGGAGACTACACTGATGACATGGACTACGAAAGTGACTCACAATTACTTACTGCTATTAAAAATATGAAATAGCAGTTTTTCTTTACACTATAAAAAATTAAAATTTGCATGAAGTCCAGAATGTATGGTATAATATTACCAGTGAGAGAAGGTTACCTATGAAATTAGAAATTGGTGACGTAATCAAGATTCACTGTTACAAGCATAACGGCATGATATATAAAACATGGGACAAAGCCATTGTACTTGATATCAAGAAAGACTTTATAGTATTAGGAAACAACAAAGTCTTAGTAACAAAAAAAGATGGAAGAAGTTGGCACACAAAAGAGCCAGCAATTATGTTCTTCTACAAAAACAGGTGGTTTAACATAATAGCACAACTAAAAAGAAATGGACTATTTTATTATTGCAATATAGCTAGTCCTTATGTAATTGATAACGGTGTAATCAAATATATTGATTACGACTTAGACTTAAGAGTATTTCCAGATGGTGCTTTCAAAGTATTAGACAGGAACGAATATAACTATCATAGAAAACTTATGAAGTATCCTAAAGAAATAAACGAAATTATTAAATACGAATTAACTTCACTAATAGAAATGAAAAGAAATGGAGTTAACCCATTTAATAAAGAAACAGTAGATTACTATTATAAGATTTATCAAAAAATCAATTAAAAAATAGTAATCTTTTTCTTTGCCAAACATATACTAAACTATGAAAAAATAAAAAAATGTAAAAATTTTAATTTTTTTCAAAAAAAGTGTTGCATTATTTAAAAGTACGTGGTATTATATTACCCGTTGGTTGCAAAAGACCACGGAAAATATCTGCAAAATACAGCATTTAAAACAAATTTGTAAAAAAAATAAAAAATTTGAAAAAAAGTGTTGCATTTAACAAAAGTTAGTGGTATGATATAACCCGTTGGTTGCAAAAAGCACTCAGCAAAAACCTAGAAAAAACATCAACAGAATCAAAAATGTTGAATGTTGTAAAAAAATAAAAAAAAGTTAAAAAAAGTGTTGACTTTTGGTTCTAGGTTATGATATATTATATAAGCAACCGCAAATAGTAGTTGCGAAAATGATCTTTGAAAACTAAGTAAAATGAATGAGTTTTGTTAGGATAAAATAATCAATTCCAAAATCGAATAGATTTTTATTGAGAGTTTGATCCTGGCTCAGGATTAACGCTGGCGGCATGCCTAAGACATGCAAGTCGAACGGAACACCCCATTGAAGCTTGAATGAAGTTGGAGAGCTTGCTCAAAGATGGAATGACGGTGGACGTGGATTCTGTGTTCAGTGGCGAACGGGTGAGTAACACGTGGGTTACCTGCCTCTAAGTTGGGGACAACAGTTGGAAACGACTGCTAATACCGAATGTGATAGTAATATTAAAGGAGCCTTTAAAGCTTCGCTTAGAGATGGGCCTGCGGCGTATTAGCTAGTTGGTGGGGTAACGGCCTACCAAGGCGACGATGCGTAGCCGGACTGAGAGGTTGAACGGCCACACTGGGACTGAGACACGGCCCAGACTCCTACGGGAGACAGCAGTTAGG
>CAVITD010000109.1:0-4571 GCA_963645645.1 uncultured Eubacteriales bacterium | reverse complement strand
GTATACTTGGGCACTTCAATTTATTTTCTTATAAGGTAGTTAGTGTAATTAGTTATGTGTTTGTAGTAATATTATTTTTTATAACTGGTTTTAAGTTAGGAAATAGAAGTGCTAGTAAAGGTTATTTAAGTGGGCTTATTATGGGACTTAGTAATGTTTTATTAATGGTTTTACTTGGAATAATATTTAGAAGTATACCTAGTGTTACTTCAATTATATATTATAGTACATTAATATTAAGTAGTGTTATTGGTGGAATGTTTGGAATAAACAGAAAAGGTTTACCTCTTTAAGTAAACCTCTTTTATGCTATATATGATGTAGCTTTTTTCACTATAGTTTTTTAGTTTTTCTTTTAAGTTAGTATTTATGTAACCTAAAGTGTCTAATTCTTCTACTGTAACTGTGTCATTAGTGCACTTATTATCACTCACACAAGTTTTAGTGATACTTAACAGTGTGCTTTTTAATTCCATCACTGTTTTATCTTCATTATATTTTTCTACTTTAACACTAACTGCAGTTATAAGTATTAAAATTATTCCAAATATAGCAATTAACAATACTATTTTATTTCTTTTTTCCCTAGTCATAACTCACCTATTTATTATAATATTTCTTATAGAAATCATCTCTAAATTCTTCTAGAGTATCTGTTTCTATGTTTTCTCTTATGTCTTCCATAAGTTTAGTTAAAAATCTAATGTTATGAATGCTAAGTAATCTTTGCCCTAGTGTTTCTTCTGCAATTATTAAGTGTCTAATGTAAGCTTTAGTAAAGTTTTTACAAGCATAACAGTCACAACTTTCTTCAATTGGAGTAAAGTCTTCTTTATATTTAGCATTTCTTATATTAATTTTCCCATTTCTAGTATGAGCATTACCATGTCTTGCAATTCTAGTTGGTGCAACACAGTCAAATATATCTACTCCACGCATTACGCCTTCTATTAAGTCAATTGGATCTCCTACACCCATTAGGTATCTTACTTTGTCTTCTGGTAAATATTTTGTAGTGTATTCTATTTCTTTGTATAAAACATCTTTTGTTTCTCCTACTGCTGTTCCACCAATACTATAACCATCAAAATTCATTTTAACAGTTTCTTCAGCACTATATTTTCTCAAGTCTTCATATTCTCCACCTTGTACTATTCCAAATAATGCTTGTTCTTCATTAGAGTGCACATCTTTTCCCCTTTTAGCCCACCTTAGTGTTCTTTCAACACTATTTTTCATATATTCATAAGTTGCTGGGTATGGTGGACACTCATCAAAACTCATAGCAATATCACTTGATAGTTTATTTTGTACTTCAATACTTTTTTCAGGACTTAAGAATAACTTACTTCCATCTATATGACTTTTAAAGTATACTCCTTCTTCATGTATATCTTTCTTTTTAGCTAAACTAAATACTTGAAATCCACCACTGTCTGTTAGTATTGGACCATTTTTATAATTCATGAATGTGTGTAAGCCACCAGATTCTTTTACGATATCTTCTCCAGGTCTTAGCCATAAATGGTATGTATTTGATAGTATTACATTAGCTTTAGCATCTATTAGTTCTTCAGGGTTTAATGTTTTAACTGTTGCTTGAGTTCCAACAGGCATGAACATTGGAGTTTTACTAACTCCCCATTTAGTTGTAAATTCTCCTAAACGAGCCATATTTTTATTACTTTTCTTTAATACTTTGTAGTTTAAATTCATTTTTTGTACTCCTTTTCTTTCCATATATAGAATACCATAAATTAGTAATTATTACAATTAAAAAAACATATAATTTGCTTTTAAAGTTATATGTTTTTATTATGCGCAAATTTATTTGTTTTTAGTATTGGCACAATTATATGTTTGTGATAAAATTATCGTTATGGAGCGATTATATTGGACGCCTACCTTTTTCTACTTAAACACTTTAGGGGGTTTCAAGTGAAAGGGGTGATAAACACAGTGAGAGAGTTTTTATACTTCCTTATCAGGGGGTTTATCTTTTTTCTTGCGAAAGCAAAACGTAAGAAAAAAAGACGTCTATCTGTTACTATTAAGATAAACGTCAACAAATAACCAAAGGTTGGCGTTCAATCACTGAACGTTCCTTACATTTAATATTGTATTATATTTTTTTATTTTATGCAAGTATTTTTACTATTATGTTAATTATTTGTTCTTTATTAGATTTGAACATACTAGTTTTCTTTTAAAAAATTCATTACTAAATCTACAAGTATTTCTTTTTCTTTTGGGTTAGACTGTGCTATTAACAAAGTCATAGCAACTAAAGTATTATTATCTATTACTTGTTTACCATCACGAATTAATATATCATAATATTTAAGAAAGTATATAAATAAAGTTGCTGCTATCCTTTTGTTTCCATCTATAAAAGTATGATTTTTAATTATTAAATATAAGAAATTTGCTGCTTTTTCTTCTATAGTTGTGTAAACATCTTTGCCATCAAATGACAAGTATATATTATTTATTATAGATTTTAAACCGTGGTTTCTTTCAAGTGCGAAGATATCACTTTCACTATTAAATTTTAATTTACTAATAATTTCCATGCATTCTTCGTAAGTAATTTGTTTATTATCTTTAATTCCATCTGGTTTAATAACGGTTTTATGATCATAATCGTCTAATAAAGTAAGAGCATTAGCATATGTGTTTATTACTTTTATAATTTCTTTAGCATCACTACCACTGATATCTTCTTCAATTCTACCTGCAATGTCTATTAATTTAATTGTTTTTTCTAAATATTCTAGTCTTTTTTGATTAACTGCATATCCTTTTAATAAATAATCTTTTAGTACTTTATTAGCCCATTTTCTAAATATGATACCATTTTGACTTTTAACACGATATCCAACACTGATTATAACATCTAAGTTATAATATTCAACATTACGTGTTACGCTTCTATTTCCCTCTTTTTGAACTGTCGCAAAATTTGCGACAGTTGAATTATCTAATTCTTCATTTAAAGCATTGTTAATATGTTTTCTTATAGTTTTACTATCTCTATCAAATAATTCGCTCATTTGATTAGCATTAAGCCATACAGTATCATCTTTCATATTTACTTCTAGTTTAACATCTTGATTTTCAAACAATATAATTTCATTTTTCATTTTCAAAACCTCCTATCACAATTTTTTTGAAACTTTTACATTAAATTGTTTACATATTATGTGTATGTTTACATTTTAGCTTAGCCATATTTACTTGTCAACTATTTATTTTAGTTTTTACAAAAAAATAATTCAACAGTCGCAAATTTTGCGACTGTTGAATTATTTAGAATTAATATCATTTGTTATAAACATAGCATCTCCAAATGAGAAAAATCTATATTTATTATCTACTGCATACTTGTAAGCATTTAATATGTTGTCTCTTCCAGCAAGTGCGCTTACTAGCATTACTAAAGTACTTTTTGGTAAATGAAAATTTGTTATAAGTGCGTCTATTCCCTTAAATTCGTAGCCTGGATATATGAATATATTAGTGTTTTCACTACATTCTTTAAACTCGCCATATTTTGTGATGTTGCTTTCTAGTGTTCTTGTGCTAGTCGTACCTACTGCAATAATACGTCTTTTTTCTTTCTTAGCAAGATTTAGTTTATCAGCAACACTTTTACTTATCATATAAAACTCACTATGCATTTCATGGTTAAGCACATTACTTTCCGTAACTGGTCTAAATGTACCAAGTCCAACATGAAGTGTAACATATTCTATATCTACTCCAATACTTTTAATTTTTTCTAGTAACTCTTTTGTAAAATGAAGTCCTGCAGTAGGCGCTGCTGCACTACCAATGTTTTTTGCATATACTGTTTGATATCTATTTTGGTCTGTCAACTTTTCATGAATATATGGTGGAAGTGGCATTGAACCAAGAACGTCTAGTATTTCATATAATATTCCATCATACTCTAGTTTTACATGAGTTATACCATCACTAAATTTTTCACTAACTACTGCCTTTAATTGTCCATCTCCAAAGGAAACTACATCGCCTATATGTAATCTTTTTTGTGGACGAGACAAAACTTCCCATTCATCTTCCATAATATTCTTTAAAAGAAGAATTTCTATTACTGCCCCAGTACTTTCTTTTACACCAATAAGTCTTGCTGGTATTACTTTAGTGTCATTTAATACTAGTGTGTCTCCAGGCTTTAAATAGTTAACAATATTCTTAAACACCTCATCCTTTATCTCTCCAGTATTTTTATCAAACACTAGTAACTTAGAACTACTTCTATCTTTAAGTGGTGTCTGTCTTATTAACTCTTCTGGTAAATCATAATCATAATAATTTATATCATATATATCTTCTTTCATTTTAATTCTCCTATTTGTTTAATGTTAACTTGTAAACATAGTTATTAGTTTTTTCATAGTTATTTATGTTAAATACTCTTTTAATTTTATTTTCATTATTTTTTATTAAGTTTTTTGCTATATTTATAGATAAATCTTTATATTTATTATCTTTTAAATATATGTTTATTTCTTTAATAATTAAATAATCTTTTTTAACACTTGTAT
>CAVITD010000108.1:0-4667 GCA_963645645.1 uncultured Eubacteriales bacterium | reverse complement strand
CAATTTGATTTATCTCATCCAAGAGGGAAATATGAAGCTAGTAAATGGATAAGCGAACACATGGAAGAATACAAATATTATTCAGATGTTATTAAAGGAGAAGAATAAATGTTAAACATAGAGAAATATAAAGAAGAAATAATGCAAATAATTGATAAGGAAAATTATTCAATAGAAGTAGCAGCTGAGTTCATAGCTTGTGAACATAATAAGCGGGCTGATATTGGTTCTGATGTGGATTCTCCATTAAGCAAGAGAATAAGTAAAGCATATTTGAATTGGCTTTGTGAAGAATACAAAGAGCCAATACTTACAGATAAAGAAAAAGAATATTTAAGTGCAGTGATTAAACCGTTTAGAAACGATGTAATAGCTATTTGCAAAGAAGGATTTGATAATTACGAATACATTACAATTTATTTTAAAGAAGAAGATGGCGAAAAAGATGGCATGGGTTTTCCAATATTTAAAAAAGGCACAATGTACAAAGGAATGAAAGAAGATAAAGACTATACCTTAGAGGAATTAGGACTATGATTGATTTAATGCAAAATAAACCTTATACCAAAAGGTTAAATATGAGAAATAATCTTCTAGCATATAAGATTACGAAAGACAATATGTGCTATATAGGAAGTACTAAAGATATAAAAAGTATCGTGAAATGTGGTCAAAGTAATATATCTATAGCTAGTCTAAATGGTGGTACTGTAGATGGCTGGAAAATCGAAAGATTAGGACTATATAAGAAAGTATTCAAAGTCTATCAAAATCAAGAATTTGTATTTACAGGCTATATAGAAGATGTAGCTAAAAAGCTATTCATGACTGAGAAAAGAGTAATTCAATTATGTAATCATAACATAATAGCTGATGGGCAATACATGATTAAATATGATGGAGATGTAGATTTAGTGGAGATGAATGTATGAAAAATATAGAAAGATATGCGCAAGAAATATATGATCTAATAGATAAAAGTAACGTGTTATCTACAAGTCTAGTATGTGTCTACTTAGAGCACAATCCTATACAAAAGTTAGATACAAATTTAGCAGAAGATAAAAAGAAAATAATTAAATGGTTAAACAGTACTTATGTATATAGCGAGGCTAGACTTACTTATAACGAGACTAAGTGGTTACATGATAATTTAGCAGGCAAAGAAGTTAAGTATATAATCAAGACACCAATTAATTTATTTGTAATTAGTGAATACAATTATGAAGTATATAACTTAAAGAAGATAGGCTTAAATTTTTGTGGACTAGATGTTAACCAACAGTTCACTCTAGACGAGTTAGGAGTAAGATAATGGAAGAACAATTCACAATTACTCTGACTAAAGACGAGTGGATAGAATGCGCTGAGGCGCTACACAATCAAGCGTATCATATGAAAGCACAATTCAAACGTACTCAAAATTCTAATTTTAATACACGTGCAGACTTAGACTTCTACTTAGGAAATAAGATAGTCGATAGTATGCATATGATTTATGAATTTGAAGAAGATTTAAGAAGAGAAGCACATGCGTTATGAAAAACAAAGAGAAATACAATCTACATGAATTAGATTGGAGTGTTAGTAGAATTAAACGTGGCGACTATCAAATATCTTATATAACTAAAATCTTCTTATGCGGTAAAAGTAAAGCACATCATATAGCAACTATACAAGGTGGTGCTCATAGTGACTTACTAAATTGGCTAGAAAGCGAGGTAGAAAATGAGAGTCAAAACTGAAGTAGTAACAATTAACTGTAGTGACGAATCTAAAAATGGCGACTATATAAGACTAATTCAAGCTGATAAACTTGTAAGAAAAAATAAAGTCTATTGTAGTAATTGTAAAGTTGAAATCTTACCATTCTTTGTATTTTGTCCATGTTGTGGAGCTTACTTAGAAGATGTAGAACCTAATAATTATAGCTAACATGAAAA
Source organism: uncultured Eubacteriales bacterium (assembly GCA_963645645.1). Taxonomy (GTDB): domain Bacteria; phylum Bacillota_I; class Bacilli_A; order RF39; family UBA660; genus CAG-628. Next base: position 2,724 of record CAVITD010000108.1, on the reverse strand, counting down.
CAGAGAAAGTAATAGTAAAGCATTATATAGTATATGACTTAGAAGATAATTACCTATTTGAGGGTACTTGCAAAGACATATGCTATAAGCTGGATATTACAAAGTCTACAATAACAAAAGCAGTAAAGAAAGAATCTATTGTACGTAGAAAATATAAAATCGTACTAGATAAGGAGTACTATGATGAAGAACTATGAACACATACCAAAAGAATTAAAAGAACTAAAACAATGGGTATGTTGCTGGAACAATTCAAAAATTCCTATGCAAGCCGATAAGCTACAAGCTAGTAGTTCTTCTGATAGTACTAAATGGTCAACATTTGAGGACGCTAGAGATAGTGTTAACATAGGCAACTATGATAATGTAGGCTTTGTATTTAATGATAATGGAATAATTGGTATAGATATTGATATTGGTTTTGATGAAGAACATCTTATGAGCGAACTAGCGTTTGATATCATAACTCATTGTAAGTCATATACTGAATATTCCAGAAGTGGGAGAGGTTTTCATATCTACCTTAAAGGAGAATTACCATTTAAGGGTAAAAATAATGGTCAAGGTGTGGAGATTTATAAGGATGATAGGTATTTCATAGTAACAGGAGAAAAGTGTTACTATAGCAATTTAATTAGCAATCAAGAGGCTATAGATTATATAGTAGCGACTTACTTTAAAGAAGAACCTAAAGAAATAGTAGCTAGAGAATATAAGCCAACTAACATATATCAACCACGATTCAAAATTAAAAATGGAAGAATATCAATGCCAACTTACCCAACAATGTTAGAGGGTAGTAGACATATAAGTATGGTAAGTCTAGCTGGACAACTACATAATAGTGGGGCAAGTCCTAATGACATATATGAGCAACTGATGAGAGTTAATGTTATAGCTTGCTCAAAACCTTTACCAAGAAAAGAGATAGAGACGATAGTACAAAGTATTATCAAGTATGATAGAAAGTAGGAACATGAATAAAGATTATATAGAAGATGAAGAAATAACAGGCTTTGAATTTCCTAATGGGATGAGCTTAACTGATGAAGTCCTACTACCTAGATTTATGAATATCTATAATAGTAAGCCAGCTGAGACAAGTTTAACTGATTTAGGTTATCAATGGAATGAGGGTGGACTTGCTAGATTATTCATAGAAACTTATAAAGATTGTACTAGATATTGTCCTGAGCGTAAATGCTGGTATTCTTACAAGAGTGGTAAGTGGGTAAAAGATATAGGATCATTGATAGTAAGTGATAGAGTCAAGGAATTTTGCCAGCTACTAGAATTATATTGCTGGACTATTAAGGATGAAGATTTAAGAACTAAGTATAAGAAATTCTTACTTAAAACAGGAGATAGAAGATTTAGAGATAGACTCATCAAGGACGCTATGGATATTAGTCCTATAAATGCTGATATGTTTGACAATAATCCTTACTTAATCAATTGTAAAAATGGTACTTATGACTTAAAGAATAAAGTATTTAGAGGTGCTAGTTGGGAAGATTATTTAACCATGCAAACTAACTTTGAATATTGGTTCTCAGTAAATAAGCCAACTAAGTGTAAAAGGTGGGAACAGTTCATTGATGAAATTATGCAAGGTGATGAAGTTAAGAAGAATTACCTACAACGAGCACTAGGATATTCTATTCTAGGAAGTAGTAAAGAAGAATGTATGTTCATATGCTATGGTAAAACTACTAGAAATGGTAAATCTACATTACTAGACGCAATACAACACTTACTAGGTGACTATTCTTGTGTAAGTCCTGTAAGTATTATTTGTAAAAGTTCAACAGCAAAGAACGCAGATAGCGCAAGTCCAACACTTGCCAACTTAAAGGGTAAAAGATTTGTTACTATGGCTGAAAGCTCTCAATATGGTAAACTAGATGAAGAAACTATAAAACAACTTACAGGTGGCGAAGAAATACAAGCTAGAGCGCTATATGAAAACACTATAAGTTATAAACCGCAGTTTACCTTATGGCTATCTTGTAATGATTTACCAAGCGTGCAAGATAAGAGCGTATTTGCTAGTGATAGACTTAGAGTGATTACATTTGATAAACACTTTGATGAGTCAACTAGAGATAAAAATCTAAAAGATTATTTTAGAGAAGATGAAAACATGAAAGGTATATTCTTGTGGCTACTACAAGGATATTATGACTATGTTAAAAATGGTCTAAATATGCCAACTGAGATAAAAAAGGTAGTACAAGAATATGAACGAGACAACGATTTAGTTTTACAATTTTTAGAAGATACTTGTATAAGACAAGAAAATACCGAGATTAACCAAAAAGATTTATACGATTATTATAAAAGCTGGTGTAAAAGAAATGGTTATCTAGCATTTAGTTCTAAAAGATTCAATGCTAACGTTAGAAGTCATCCTGAGTGGTATGATAAAGAAATTGTAAAACAAGGTAGAAAATATTATGTTGGTTTAGTAACCAACTAGGAGGTGTTAATTGAATTTAGAAAAGCTAGAAAAAAAGCACGATTATGGAACTCCTAAAGAAGATAGAAAAGAAATACAAGCGCCAACTTTAGCTAGTAAATCATTGAGTTTTGCGTTAGATGCGTGGGACTTGCCTAAAATAGATACTAAAGACCCTAACGCAGTAGGTAGCAGGATTGATTATTATTTTAAAAATTGTGTTGATAGGGACATAAAGCCAACTATAGAGGGAGTAAGTTTATATC
>CAVITD010000107.1:0-5252 GCA_963645645.1 uncultured Eubacteriales bacterium | reverse complement strand
TTTTACTGTTTCAATTTTCAAAAAAAGAATAAACACCATAATTTTAAGTGTTTATCTATATATCTTCTTTAGATTAGTATTTGTATATTTACTAGTTAAAATTACATCTTTATATATTTCATCATCAATTAAATCAATGTTATAAAAATACCATATTTGATAAGCATTCACTGCTCCATTTTTAATTAACTCTTGTATCTTAGGACTAGTTAAGATTATATTGTCTGTATACTCATTTAACTCTTTAAATCTACCCTTATCAAAATACACTTTTGCTTGAAGTGATGCTTCTAATTTGTCACACATATAGGCAAATTTACTTTCCTTAGTAGTGTGTTCGTCAAACTCTTTCATTAAACTATAAAGTTCTTTTTTATCTGAAAGCATACTTACTACATTCTTAAATGCAATGTGCTCAATATTTTCTTTTTCTTCTAATGTAACGTTATCAAAAGGTGTTATATTTCCAATTAATATTTCTCCAAACTCATGCACTAATAACATTTTTAAAACTTTATTTATATTAACATCTAAGTTATAGTTTTTATTAATAGAATAAGCTAAACACATAGTATTATATACATGATCACTTACAGTTTCTACTTTACCTTTAACATCCCAATGCTTACTATCCCATCCACTTCTTTTCTTTTCATGTAAAACCATATTATGTTTAAAAAACTCTGTTACATTTTTACATTTAACCTTATCTCTACTACCAAATATTTTCTTAGTGCTTTCATATACTTTATCAATATCACTTGTCTCATTTAACTCTTTAGATAAAGCATACTCCATTATCTCATACTTAAGCATAAGTAAATCGTTTTCGCTAGTATAATCTTGTCTTCCTAGTAATATCTTCTTTAATAAATCATTAAAGTCACTACTTACATTGAATTCACTATTCATAGCTAAACTAATAACCATAGTGCCATATAAATGTGTTGACATAGTAGTTTTTTCACTGGACATATCTGTTTTCCTTTTATTATAAATCAAATACTCCTCAATCACTTCTTGCGCTTTTGTTTTCATAAATTCACTTCCTTTTCTAATTATACATCATATATAAAGAAAACACCACACTTTTTGTGTGATGTTTATAACCTATTTTTAATAACATTTTAAATATCTTTTGTTTTTATGTCTTTGAATACAAATATGCTTATTATTACTGAATATACTAAAATGAATATTGAAACAAAACCATATACACAGAATGATCCTGTTATAAAGTAGCTAGATATGTCTATTAAACATATTAAAGGTATTACTACTATTGTTATTTTACTTACTATGCTACTTTTGTATTTCAAACATAATGGAATAGCAACAAGTGTAATTACTAGAAATATGTAATCAATTATGTATGTTGGCCAAAACCATTTCCAAGCTTCTTTGTATGAAGACATTACTACACTTTCTACTTCAGGACTTTTGCTAATAATACCAACAAATATCGCTGCTACATATGTAGTTATTCTTTCTAAACTTGAAATAAATATTAATACTGCACTTAGTATAAGCATTGTAATTTTGATAATCTTTTTATATAAATCTCCCACTTTTATTCCTCCTAGTATAAGTATACAATAAAGTTAAGTTTAAGTAAAGAAAAAACTGTAACTAATCGTTACAGCCACTTTTACAAACTGTGCTTTTTATTTCGTTGAATGCTTTTTCTAGTGATGTTTTTAAGTCTTCAGTACCAATATTTTGCCAGTATTCTTCTGGTTTTTCATAGCCTTTAGTGTCATATGATGTTTCGTCATTAAAGTCTACTATTTGTCCATCTTTTACAATTATTAAAGCTGGTACATATACTCTTTTGTTTCCTTCTTCGTCAGTTTGTAAGTATACATCCAACATACTCACTATTTTTTGGTATTCTTCTGTGTTGTTTTTTCTGTCTTCTTTGATGTTAAAGTAATAAATTTTTTCTATACCTACACTTTTAGCTACTTCTTCAACGTATGGAACGTAAGCTTGACACCATGGGCATTCTGGGAAACCTAGATATACTACACCTGTTCCTTTTTCAAGTATGTTTATTATTTGGTCAATACTTCTATAAACAAATGGATTATCATCACTTACATTAGTGTATTCGCTTTTAAATTTCTCTGCATCACTTTCTTTATTATCGTCTTTCTTAATTAAGAAGAAATATGATAATATTAAACCCCATCTTTGACACTTATATAGATAAAACGCTTGCAAAGTACTAGAAAAACAAGCTTTTTTTATTTTTTCTCTTGCGTACTCACTCCGTACATGGTATAATGGTATTGTATTGAAAGTAGGTATATGAAAATGAGACTAAAGAACACTAAAACAAAAAGTAATAACAATTATTCAATTATTGCAGATTATACTAACGAAAATGGAAAACGTTCTACTTATATTTATGAAATATTAGGGAATGACCAAAAGCTAATAGAGAGATTTGGAGAAAAAGATACACTTGATAAGGCAAAAGAATATGTTAACTCTTTAAATAAAATGATAAAAGAAAATAAAGAGTTACCTGTTGTAGTGACTTTGAACCCGAATAAAAAAATTGAGAAAGACAAAGAACGAACTTTTTTCTCTGGACATCTTTTCTTAAGAAAGATATATTACTCTTTAGGCTTTGATACCATATGCAAAAACATTAGTGATAAATATAAATTTAACTTTGATATCAACTCAATAGTTGAATGTTTAGTTTTCTCACGTATTATATGGCCTTCTTCAAAACTTTCTACATATAATCAATCAAAAAGATTTATAGGTGACTACAATTTTGATTTGCAACATGTTTATAGAACACTTCAATATTTAGCGAATGAAATTGACAATATTCAAAAAGATTTATTTAATTATAGTAAAAATGTGATGAAGAGAGATTTCAGGATAATATACTATGATTGTACTAATTACTTTTTTTACACTGAAGAAAACGATTTTCAAAGATACGGAATAAGTAAACAACATCAACCCCTTCCACTTGTACAAATGGGTTTATTTATGGATTCAGATGGATATCCAGTTGCAATGAATATCAATCCTGGCAACACTGCTGAAAGTACTACAATGATTCCAGGAGAAAGTAAGATATTAGAAGATTATAATTTAACTAATAAAAATATAGTCGTATGTACTGATGCTGCAATGTGTACAGATGAAATTAAAAAATTTAATGTTAGAGAAGGACGGGGTTTTATAATAACTCAGTCAATAAAAAAACTAAACGATGAATTAAAAAAATTTGCTTTAGATAAAACTGGATGGAGAATATTAGGAAACCTAAATGATATATATGATTTAACTGATGTTACTGAAGAATTTAAGCAAAACCACTACAACACAATATTTTACAAAGAAATAGAATGTGAAACCAAATCAGTTAAACAAACTTTAATAGTTACTTTTTCATTCAAATATAAAGATTATCAACACAAACTAAAAACTCATCAATTTGAACGAGCAAAAATATTAGTTGATGAAACTAATAAAAAGAATCAAAAAGCCGAAAAGAAAAAAGACATAAAAAAACTAAAGATATCAGTTAATCCAAACGATCCTAAAAGGTTTATAATACAAAAGGTTTTAGATAAAAATGGAAATCAAATATGTGATATTTCATATGAAGTAGATAATAAAATTTTAGAGGAAGAAGAAAAATATAATGGATTGTATGGAATTACAACAAATTTAGTTAACGACACAGCAACAATAATTAAAGTAATTAAAAACAGATGGGAAATAGAAGAATCATTTAGAATAATGAAAAACGATTTTGATTCTGGAACTGTACATTTATCAAGAGAAGATAGGATAAAAGGACATTTTATAACATGCTTTTTAGCTTTATTTATATATAGATATCTTGAACATAATCTAGAAAATAAATATACATCATGTGAAATAATAAAACAATTACAAGAAATGAGATTATTAGAACACAAAGGAAAAGGATATGAACCCGAATATAAAAGAACAGATTTAACAGATGATTTACATGCTTTTTTAGGCGAAAATACGGACACTGAAGTGATAACATATAAAAAAATTAAAAAAATTTTAGATAGTCAAAAAACAAAGGATTGAGTACGCAGAAATTTTAACTAATAAAAACTCTCTAAACCCCTATAAAATAAGGGTTGGAGAGTTTTTGTCATATCACAACTGTCAAACGCAAGAGTATAAGTATACAATAAAGTTAAGTTTAAGTAAAGAAAAAACTGTAACTAATCGTTACAGCCACTTTTACAAACTGTGCTTTTTATTTCGTTGAATGCTTTTTCTAGTGATGTTTTTAAGTCTTCAGTACCAATATTTTGCCAGTATTCTTCTGGTTTTTCATAGCCTTTAGTGTCATATGATGTTTCGTCATTAAAGTCTACTATTTGTCCATCTTTTACAATTATTAAAGCTGGTACATATACTCTTTTGTTTCCTTCTTCGTCAGTTTGTAAGTATACATCCAACATACTCACTATTTTTTGGTATTCTTCTGTGTTGTTTTTTCTGTCTTCTTTGATGTTAAAGTAATAAATTTTTTCTATACCTACACTTTTAGCTACTTCTTCAACGTATGGAACGTAAGCTTGACACCATGGGCATTCTGGGAAACCTAGATATACTACACCTGTTCCTTTTTCAAGTATGTTTATTATTTGGTCAATACTTCTATAAACAAATGGATTATCATCACTTACATTAGTGTATTCGCTTTTAAATTTCTCTGCATCGCTTTCTTTATTATCATCTTTCTTAATTAAGAAGAAATATGATAATATTAAACCTAATACTACAAGTATAGCTCCTATTATAAATAATTTTTTTTCTTTCATGTTTGTCCTCCTTCTATTAAAATGATAACATATTTATTTTTATTTGTAACTAAACTTTAGGTTGAATTTATTTTTTATTACATGTTTTGCTTAAGTTTAGTGGAATTTTATATGTTGTTGTTTTGTTATTTTCGTCAGTTGCATTTATTTCAATGTATAAGCTTGAGTTATCATAGTTGTTACAGTTTTTTGAGAAGTCTTCTAAGTCAAAGTCTATTTTCTCTAGGTAACTTTCTAGTGAGATAACACCATCATATTTGTATTTACAAGTGTCTAATACTTTTAGTACGTTATCTTTTTGTTCGTATAAGTTACATTCTATTTTTGTGTATTTTGATGTGTCATCTCCACCACAGTATGTTACGTTTGATAAGTGTAAGTGACTATTGTTTTTGTTATATGCAAGTGAAC
>CAVITD010000106.1:0-5350 GCA_963645645.1 uncultured Eubacteriales bacterium | reverse complement strand
ATTGAAAATAAGTAAACATTTAATTTCCATGGAATAATAAAATTTAATCAAATTAAAAAGTTAGGTAGTGATGTAATACTAATAGACATTTAATACTTGATAAATAGGCGCTTTTTTGGTATATTAATGTTGGTGAATTTTTATGAAAAAAATTAAATATGTAATTATGATTTTTTTAGTATTTAGTATAGACCAAATATCTAAGCTAGTTATATCAAACAACATTAATTTAAATGGAAGTGTAGAAGTTATAAAGGACTTTTTTAGTTTAACTTATGTTAAAAACAAAGGCGCTGCTTTTGGTATGTTTTCAAGTTATACTTTCATAATATCTTTGATAAGCATTTTAATACTAATATATTTACTTTATGAGTTGTTTAGGAATAAAAAAGAAGAAAAACTAACAAATTATAGTTTATCATTAATAATAGGTGGATTATTAGGCAACCTATTTGATAGAATATTTTTAGGCTGTGTAAGAGATTTCTTTGATTTTACTTTATTTGATAAAGGTTTTGCAATATTTAATGTGGGAGACGCGTTTATAGTAATTGGATGTATTATGTTTATAATAAGTGTTATTTTGGAGGTTAAAAATGAAAATAGTAGTAAATAGTGAAAATGCAGATATGAGACTAGACGTGTTTTTAAGTAAAGAATTAGATAAAACTAGAAGTTATATAGATAAACAAATTAAATATGGTAATGTTTTAGTTAATGGTAACACTGTAAAAAATGGATATTCATTAAAAGAAAATGATAATATTGATGTTAATTTTTCTTTAGAAGAAAGTAAACTTGAAAAAGAGAATATTCCATTAGATATATTTTATGAAGACGAGTACATCATGGTTGTAAATAAACCAAGTGGTTTAGTAGTACACCCAGGTAACGGGAATAAGAGTCATACTTTAGTAAATGCACTTATGTATCACACTGATAATTTGAGTGAATCTGAATCTGATAGACCAGGTATAGTTCACAGAATAGACAAAGATACTTCGGGATTACTACTAATTAGTAAGACTAACGTGGCTCACAACATATTAAGTCTAGACTTTCAAAACAAGAATATCAAAAGAAAGTATATTGCTTTAGTTGAAGGCGTGATAAACGAAGAAAAAGGCAAAATAAATGCACCAATTGGAAGAGACACAAAAGACAGAACTAAAATGATGGTAACTGATAAAAATAGTAAACAAGCAGTAACTAATTTTGAAGTAATAGAAAGATATAAAAACAGTACATTAATTAAGTGTATTCTTGAAACTGGTAGAACACATCAAATAAGAGTGCATATGTCTTATATAGGACACCCATTAATAAATGACCCAGTGTATAACAAAAAACATGTAATAAATGATTTTGGTCAAATGTTACACGCTTACTATATTGGTTTTAATCATCCAATTACTAAAGAATTTATGGAGTTTTCAGTAGATGCTCCTAAAGAGTTTAATGAGATACTACAGATGTTTAAAAATTCATAATATAAATACTTAGACTTAATATAAAAGCATACACATTAAATATCATATATGGTATTAAAAAGTAACTTGCATTTTTATTAAGTTTTTTTGTCTCTAAAAACAAGAATACACTACTTACTAAAGTAATTGTAGTAAGTACAAACCCAAAGAATGGACTTTTTAAAGTAAAGAAACCGTAAATGAATAACTCGTTAGCTAAGTAGTTAGTCACTAGTACATAAAAGTAGTCGTTATTACTAAGTATTTTAGTATTTTCACTTACTTTAAAGATACTTATAGAAATTAAGATATACAAGACAAACCAGACTATGCTAATAAGATAATTTGGTAAAACAAAACTAGGTAAACTAAGCATATTGTAGTACTCTGTGTCCACCTTAAATAAAAGCCCACCAAGTAGCCACATACCTAATATTAAAATAAAACTAATAATTTTTTTCATATCGCACCCCTTTACTAATTCTATGAAAAATAGTAAAATAATATACAAGGAGCAAAATATATGAATGAATATAAAGTGAGTAAAGAAGATAAAATGATAATGAAATTGATACACTATTTTGTTACAAAGGAAAATTATAAGCCTGTTGTAGTAAGAGGTGTAGATAATGAAATATGGCTAGAAAATTTAGATAATGAAATACCTTTAATAAGAATAAATACTAATTACATACATAATGATGAACAACTAGAAGCTGACCAAAGAAAAGTGAGTATAATTAGAAAAACTATAAAGAAGAAGACTTTTTCATTAAATATGAATGTACTTAATTTACTAATGAATGCTAGAGACGAAGTTAATGTAATTGAAGATAATAATATATTTAGTATAAAGTTTAGTACAATTACAGAGTTAAAGAAGAATAAGTTTATAACTGAGTATTTTCCTAATTTTAAAGATGGAGTATTAAATAAAAATGCTGGATATGGAGATATGTTTGAAATGACAGAAGAGTTAAATAGGAAAACTCTTGAAAATGATAATGCTTTATCAAAGGTGTTCTTAAGGCATGACACTCCATATATAACATACATTCTAATATTTATAAATGTAGTAATGTTTTTACTAAGTATTCTAGATTATACTAAAATAATAGATTTATTTGCAAATTATTATGTAAATGTTAAGAAAGGCGAGATTTATAGATTAATTACTTATAGTTTTGTCCATGCAAATTTCTTACATCTATTCTTTAATATGTATGCACTTTATTATATAGGACCTCAAGTAGAAAAGTATTATGGTAAAATGAATTATTTGATAATATATTTAGGAAGTGCATTAATGGGCGGACTATTTACTACTGTTTTAACTTCTTCAGTAAGCGTTGGAGCTTCAAGTAGTATCTTTGGTTTATTTGCAGCTATGTTATATTTTGGTTATAAATACAGAAATATACTAGACAATTTCTTAAGAAGTGGAATTATACCAGTATTACTATTAAACTTAATTTTAGGTTTCATGATACCTGGAATAGACGTGTATGGACATATTGGTGGGTTAATTGGTGGAATACTATTAAGTTACACACTAGGTTTACCTGATAAAAGAAAAACAAAAGAAACAATTAACGGATTTATCATTACTCTAATGCTAGTAGTAGCCTTAAGTTATATGTTAATCATTAAATAGTGTCAAAAGTGATACTATTTTTTTTATTACAACATATATACTAATAGGAGGGTAAATGAAATGATTAACAAACAAAGTATGTGGTTTTTAACATTATTTTCTTTAGTTTTAGTACTTGGTGTGTATTACGTCACTATGCCTAACGAGCTTTTAAGTGGTACAGTTACAAAAGATGATATGACTAAAGAAGTAAACGCAAGTGTTACAGAAGGAGACAAGTTAGTTGCACTAAGAGCAAATAGAAGCGAAGAAGTGGAAAGTGAAAAGGAGAAACTAGAGACTATACTAACAAAAGAAGATGCTACTCCTGAAGAAAAAAATAGTGCATTTGAAGAATTAAAATTACTTAATTTAAATGTTACTAAAGAAAATGAATTAGAAAGCAAATTAGAAAGTGAGTTTGGAATTAAAAGTTATATAGAAATAAATAAAGATAACATTAAAGTTGTTATTAATTCTAAAGAACATGACGCTAGTTTAGCTAATAATATAATGAGAAGTATTCAAAAAGAATATAAAGAAAAAATGTATATAACAGTGTTATTTGAATAACAAAAATTAGTTTATTTCATAGAATACTATTAGAAGACTTATGATAGGTGGTGTCTATGAGTAAAAATATTTTAACAATTAGAGAAAGAGAGGTATTCTTACTACTAGTTAAAAACAAAACAACAAAGGAAATAGCAAGTATTCTAAATATTTCTGAAAAAACAGTAAGAAACCACATTTCTAATGTAATGCAAAAACTAGAAGTTGCGTCTCGTACTGCAGCTTTAGTAGAACTCTTAAAGTTAAATGAACTAGAGTTATAATGAAAATGTACTTTAAAAAGAGTACTTTTTTTCTTTTTCTCTTTAAAAACAAATAACTTTAATGTATAATATATTAGACGAGGTGTGATTATGAATTTAGATTATTTTATATATAATGAAAGTGATAAAATTAATTTTAAATCTAAACAAAGTAACTACATAACTTTTTATGGAGAGATGAATGACTATTTGATTAAAAACATTATGTTAATAAATGAGAATGATTATGTAACTTTGAATTTTAGCAAGGCTAGTAAAAAGAATATTACAAAGTATTATAAGCTTACTAGAATGTCTAGTTATAACTTCATTAATACTGAGCACGCTGAAACTGTAATGGATGAACTTGCTTTTCCACTTGAAAGTCTTGGTATGAAAAAAGAGAGTATGGATAGTAGCATTTTAGAACTATCTAATAAATTTAATTTTAATAATTATTTAGAAGTAAGTCCCAGTAGTTTACCAGTAAGCAAAAAAGCAATTTTAAATATTATGTGTTCTTTAATAGTGAAACCTAAACTATTAGTTATTGATAATTTATTAAGTAGTCTAGATAAAGAAGACTTAATTACTACTTTAAATGTGTTAAACGAATTTAAAAAAGATGGTCTTATAATATTTAATTTTACAACAGATATAGAAAGTAGCTTATTCGGAGACGAGGTAATAATAACTGATAAAGAAAAAATAATAGTAAGTGGTAAAACAATGAGTGTGTTAAATGAAGAAAAGATAATGAAAAGACTTGGACTAGGGTTACCTTTTATAGTGATGCTTAATAAATATTTAATAGACTATGGTTTAATAGATAACTACATACTTGACTATAAACTTTTAGGAGGTAAATTATGGAATTAGAATTTGTTAATGTTACATATAAAGAAAACGTAAGAACTCCTTTAGAGAAAACTTATATAAGTAACTTCAGCTATAAATTTAGTGAAGGCAAAGTATATTCAATAATCGGGTCTACGACTTCTGGAAAAGAAAAGTTACCTCTTTTAATAAATGCAGTTAATAAGCCATATACAGGAATTATAAAAATTGGAGAGTTTATAAATGATGGTAAATATATTAAAAATATAAATAAACTAAGAATGAATGTGGGTTATATTAAAGAAAATCCTAATGAATTTTTGTTTAACAAAAGAGTAATAGATGAAGTTAACTTTGGTATAAAGTATTTCAAATATAAACTAAATAAACAAAGTATAAGAATTAAAGAAGCTCTTACTTTAGTAGGATTAACAGAAGATTATCTATATAAAGAAGTTAATAGTTTATCACTCAATGAAAAGAAAAGACTTACTCTTGCTAGCAGTTTAATATTTAATCCAAGTATTATTGTATTAGAAGAACCTACTATGTTTTTAACATATAAAGACAAAGAAAAACTAATAAAATTAATTCAT
>CAVITD010000105.1:0-5421 GCA_963645645.1 uncultured Eubacteriales bacterium | reverse complement strand
ATGTAATACTAGCGCATCAAAGTAATAAAGATACTTTTGATAATTTGGTTTCTATAAGTGATGATAATGTTAAGATGGTTGGGAATACTAAATTATATAAGTATGTAAGTAGTTATAATAGTAATATTAATACTTATAATGATTATAAAGAGATGTTTAAGAGTTTGACTGAAGAAGATATTTTAGTAGTTGAAAAGAGTGTTTATGATTATTATAAAAATAGTAGTCTTAAAAAGTATAACATTAAGTATATGAAAGAAAGTACAGAAAGTAATACATTCCTTTTAAATAGTGATAATAAAGTATTAAATAATTTGTTTAACTTTTATTTAAGTACTACTAGTAATAAGAATATAGAGAGTATGGCAATAGATAATAGTTTAAATATGGCTAGTAGAAATATTTTAATTGAGTTTATTATAAGTAATATTACATATTTAGTTCTTCTTGTTATTGCAGTTGCGTTCTTACTTTATAAGTTTAATAGAAAAGTTAAAGTAACTAAGAAGATTAAAAAAGAAGATAAGATGATGTATTTAGATGTTATGACTAATTTAAAGAATAGAAATTATTTAAATGATAACTTAAGTTATTGGGAAGAGAATAAAGTGTATCCTCAAGCTGTTGTTGTAATTGATTTAAATAGTATTAGTGTTATTAATGATACTAAAGGGCATGAAGAAGGGGACAGACAAATTAAGAGTGCAGCTAGTATTCTTATTAAGACACAAAGAGAGAATAGTGAGATTATTAGAACTGATGGTAATGAGTTTCTTATTTATTTAGTTGGTTATGAAGAAAATCAGATAGTTACTTATGTTAATAAGTTAATGAAAGAGTTTAAGAGTCTTCCTTATGAATATGGGGCTAGTATGGGATATTTTATGATTACTAGTGAGAGTACTACTATAGATGATGCAATTAATGAAGCTTTAATTAAGATGAGAGAAAATAAAGGAGAGTAAGTATGTTAGATAGGTTTAAAGTATTTTGTAAAAACTTATATGATATGATGATGAAACCTGAAATGCTTACTTTACCTAGTAGTCTTGCATATTACTTTGTATTAGCAGTTGTACCAATTATTTCAATACTTTTGTTAATAGCAACTGAGTTTAATTTATCAACTAGTTATATCACAGAGTTTTTGGAGAGTAATTTTAGTAGTGAAATTGCTAATTTAGTTATGCCTATTCTTACAAATCAGGGTTTGTCATTTGGTTTTGTTGTTTATATATTGGTTGCTTTCTTTATAGTTAGTAATGGTGCTGATGCTATAATAGTGGCTAGTAATATGATATTTAATATAGAGAATAAGACTTATTTTGTTAGGAGAATGAAAGCTTTTGTTTTAACGTTTGTGTTATTTATGTTATTTACATTTATGTTAGTTGTACCTGTTTTTGGTGAGCAGATTCTTACTATATTAACGTTTATTGGGTTTGATAATAAGGTAATAGATGTTCTTAAAACTCTTTATCCTATATTAAATGTTCCAGTTACATTATTTGTAATGTATTTAGGAATAAAGTTAATCTTTATAATCGCACCTGATGAGAAAATTAAGAGTAAGTATGTTAATAAGGGAGCTATTTTTACTACTGTTTGTTGGTTTTTAGTTACTTTAGTGTATAGTTATTATATTAAGCATATAGCTACTTATAATATTTATTATGCTGGGTTAAGTGCAATTGTAACTCTTATGATATGGTTTTATTTCTTAGCGTTTATATTTGTATTAGGGCTATCATTTAACTATAATACTGTTGAACAAAAGATAGAGGAAACTAATGCAATTAAGTTGAAGGAAATTGAAGAGAAGGTTAAAATGAGTAAAAATCATGTTTAATCTTTTTTAATTGTGATAATATTGTGAAAATGATGTGTATTTAATGACTTTTTTTAAGAAATTTGGTAAAATATTGTTGTGAGGAATGATTAGAATGAAGAATACTATTAAAAACTTTGTTAAGAAATTTAAAAAGTATTATAGTACTAATATTTTGTTTTTGACATATTCATTAACTTCTTTAGTTATTGGTTCATTACTTAGGTTTTTAACTATGGGGTTTACTCATGATTTTAGACCTTTTGTGTGGGACTTAGTAGTTATTCTTATATTTGGTTCTTTTGGTTATTTGTTTAAGCCTAAAAATCAGTTTAAGTATTTTTTGAGTGTTAATATTGTTTTTACGCTTATATGTGTTGTTAATTCTATTTATTATATGTTTTATACTAATTATGTAAGTGTAAGTTTACTTAGTACAATGAGTATGTTTGGACAGGTGAGTGACTCGGTTACTACTAGGTTAAGTTTAGAGTATTTCGTTTATTTACTTGCGCCTATAACACTTATAGTTGTTAATAAACTTCTTGTTAAGAAGAACTACTATTATAATGTTGGTAAAGATGAAAAAGGGAAGTTAATGTTTAGAAGAACAGGAGTGTGTGCAATTATTCTTGGAATTATGATAACTCTCACTATGACTAAGAGTGATGGGAGTAAGTTAGTTAAACTATGGAATAGAGATGCGGTTGTAAAAAGATTTGGAATTTATACTTATATGTTAAGTGATGTAGTAACAAGTTTGCAGCCTGCGATTAGTCCGATGTTTGGGTATGATGAGAGTGCGCATACATTTTTGGAGTTTTATAGTAGTGGTAGGACTTATGAAACAAACGAGTATACCAATATATTTGAAGATAAGAATGTAATATTTATTCATATGGAGAGTATTCAAAATTTCTTAATTGATTTAAAAGTAAATGGTGTAGAGATAACTCCTAATATAAATAAACTTAGTAAAGAGGGAATGTATTTTAGTAAGTTTTATCCACAGATTAGTATAGGGACTAGTAGTGATACGGAGTTTACTTTGAGTACTGGAATTTTGCCAAGTTCTTCTGGGACAGTGTTTGTAAATTATTATAATAGAAAGTATGAGAGTATGGAGAATGCTTTTAATAATAAGGGATATTATACATTTAATATGCACGCGAATGTGGGAGATTATTGGAATAGAAAGAATATGTATAATACTTTGGGGTATAAGGATTATTTTGATAAATCATATTTTGAAGTACCAACTGATAAGAAAAGCGAAGATTTAGTGGGACTTGGGTTAAGTGATAAGTCTTTCTTTAAACAGATTATTCCTATTTTAAAGAATATTAAAGAGAGTAATAGTAAATATATGGGTAAGATTATAACACTAAGTAATCATAGTCCATTTGATGATGTTAGTAAGTATGGTAATATTGATTTAGGTTATTTAAATGATACTGAGATGGGTAATTATTTAAAGAGTGCACATTATGCTGATGAAGCTCTTGGGGAGTTCTTTAGGCTTGTTAAGGAAAACGGGTTAGACGAGGACACTGTGTTTATATTATATGGAGATCATGAGAGTAAGTTAGGTAAGAAAAACTTAAATTTACTATATAATTATGATGAAGAGTTGGGCGAATATAAGAGTGAGTTAGATCCTACTTATGTTGATTTAGATAATTATCAATATGATATTCTTAAAAATACACCTTTGATTATCTACACAAGTAATGGTATAATAAGTGGTGAAGTTAAAGATGTGATGGGAATGTGGGATGTTTTTCCAACTGTAGCAAATATGTTTAATTTGAGTTATAAGTATCCTTTAGGTAATGATATTTTTAGTAGTAATGATAAGATAGTTGTTTTTCCTAATGGGGATATCATTACAAATAAAGTATTTTATAATAATTTGAGAGATGAATATATTTCTTTAACTTCTGAGCCTATTAGTAGTGAGTATATTAATCAGATTAAGTTATATGCTGAAGTGAGACTTGAGGTAAGTAAAGGTATAATTGTGCATAATTTGATAAGTACAGAGAGTGAGAAATTAGAAAGGATAAAAAGATGAGGAAAGTTTTAAATAAAAATAGATTATTCTATTTTGTTATGATTAGTTTAATCTTAATAGTTATTATAGTAACTGGTGTTAAGTTTACTTTTGAGTTTTTAGTTAAGGACGAGAAAGATGTTGTTACAAAGAAAGAAATTGATAGTTTAGAGTTATATGGTTATACACTAGATGATTATGATAGTGATTTATATAAAGAGTACTTTAATGATTTAAAGAGTACTTTAAATAGTGAAGAAGTTAATTATGAAGATTATGCTAAAGAAATAGTTAAGTTATTTGTGAGTGATTTTTATACTTTAGATAATAAGCTTACTAGTAGTGATATAGGTGGTGTTGAATTTATTCCAAGTGATATGGTAGAGAACTTTAAAATGCACGCTGGAGATACTATGTATAATCATGTTAAGACTAATATATATGGAGATAGAGTGCAAGAGTTACCTATTGTAAAGAGTGTGGAAGTAACTAATATAGAGGATATTACTTATACTTATAAAGATAAAGAGTATTCTGGATATAAAGTTAGTGCTAGCTGGGAATATGAAAGTGATTTGGGATATAAGAATAGTGAAATATTTACATTAATTAAAGATAATAATAAATTATATATTGTTGTGGGGGAATAATATGAATGAAGTATATGATTATTTACTTAATAAGAGTGGTATAAGATACAGAGATACTATAGTTTTGGGAATAAGTGGTGGGCCTGACTCGATGGCTTTACTTAATATTATGCTTAAACTTAAAAGTGAACTAGATTTAGTTTTGATAGTAGCCCATGTTAACCATAATGTTAGAGAAGAAAGTAAGGAAGAAGAAGAGTATGTAAGAGAGTATGCTAAAGAAGTAGGAGTTATTTTTGAAGGGCTTAGTGTTAAAAACTGGGGAGATGATAACTTTGAGAATGAAGCTAGAACTGTTAGATATAATTTTTTTGAAAAGATAGTTAAAGAATATAATGCTAAATATTTAATGACAGCGCATCATGGAGATGATTTAATTGAAACTATACTTATGCGTATAGTAAGGGGGTCTACTTTAAAAGGTTATAGTGGATTTAGTAAGTGTGTTAGTAGAGATGGGTATACTATTATTAGACCTTTTATTAGTGTTACTAAAGATACTTTAGTTAATTATTGTGAAGAAAATGGGGTAAAATATTATATAGATAAGACTAACTTAGATGATGTGCATACTAGAAATAGATATAGGAAGTATATGTTACCATTTTTAAAGAAGGAAGAGGCGTCAGTGCATGAAAAGTTTTTAAAGTTTAGTGAGACTTTGCTTTTATATAATAATTATATAGACAAAGAAATTAAAGAAGTAATTACTAAAGTATTTAAAGGTGGAGTGTTAGATATTCCTAAGTTTAAAGAGCTTGATTATTTAATTCAAAGTAAGATTATTTATAGTATATTAGAGAAGATTTATGGAGATGATTTGTTCATTGTTACTAGTACACATGTTAATTTGATATTTGATTTAATAAATAAGGATACACCTAATAGTG
>CAVITD010000104.1:0-5448 GCA_963645645.1 uncultured Eubacteriales bacterium | reverse complement strand
GCACGAATGCATTTCTATGCTTTTTTGTCAACAATTATTTTTGCCGAAACTCAAAATCCATTGAATATTTTTGCCACTTTTACCACTTTTATTCAATGAACCTATCTTTAAAACAAATGAAACAATTTTTAATATTGCACTTATTAATTCAAAAAGAAAACAAGCCATATACTTGTTTAATTTATTAATTTGGTGTTAGCGAAGAGACTCGAACTCTCACGGGTTACCCCACACGCCCCTCAAGCGTGCGTGTCTACCATTCCACCACGCTAACAAAGTGATTACTATTTAAATAAACGTAATCTCTTAGTCTTTTCTTCTTTTAAATAAGTAGGATTTAACTTTTTTAATATACGAAGTGCCTCTTCTTCAGTTAAATGACTAGTATTTGTAATTATTGGTTCAGCCTTAGTAACTGCTACAAGTCCTTTAGAATCAACATAAAATGGTATTTCATATACCGTATTAGTAAATATATCAATATATGATTTATGAATACATTTGACATCCCTTCTAGCTAAAGTGTATCTATATTCTCTTTTAAAGTATTTGAGCACTTTTCCATTACCTATTAACTCTACTTTGTCTAACTCCTGTAACTTAACTAAATATAAATTATCTGTTTTAAATTTCATGTTATTCCTCCTTTATACTTTCTAACATCTTCTTCCATAAATTACTTGAACTATAATTTAATATTCCAGATTTATAAATTCTTAAGCCATACTTTAAAAGTAAATATATCACAAGAAGTAATAGTCCCAATGAAATAAGAACATGTACTATTGTGATTTGTCCTAAGAACAACAATACAGGACTTAATATACAAGATATAAAAGGTATCATACTTATCACTATAATAAATGTACTCTTTTCATAAGTGCTCGCCATTATTGCTAAGAAATATCCTGCCATTATAAGCATCATCATTGGTGTTTGTAATTGTTGAAAGTCTTCTTGACTTGTTGTCATAGATGCAAGTATTCCCGCAAGCAATGAATACGCAAAGAAACTAAGTAGTATCATTATAATGATAAATGGTAAACACTTAACTATATTACTAAGCATTCCACTCTCTACAAAAGTATCTAATAGCTCAGTTGTACTCTCTCCTAAACTTCCCACGAAAGAAGTACCTGTAACAAGTCTTCTTATTAAAGCACCAATACCAAAATAAAGAACAAACAACACACACTGAATAATTGCATAAAGGTTAGATGTTATCATTTTAGACATAAAATGTACTTTAGGGCTTACACTAGTAACAATAATCTCCATACTTTTACTCGTCTTTTCTTCATTTATTTCAGCCCCTATCATTTGAGTTACCATAAGAATTAAGAAGAAGAAAGGCATTATAAACACTGGAATTGCTAAATTTCCAATAGTATTAACTAGTTCGTAGTTCTCATCTAGTTCTTCATTTAAATAAGTTCTTTCTATATTTACTGGTTCATATATTTTAGCTAACTCTTCAGGTGCAATATTACTTTCACTTAAAGCTATACTTGTTTTTACTTGCTCTATACTTGCATTCAAAACTTGTATAGTTAGCGCATCAACATAATCAAATGAAATAACTTCAACATTATGTAAATCACTAATAACAACGATTATATTACTTCCCTTATCTTCTTTAAGTTTCTCTACTTCATCTTTGTAGTTTCCATCTCCTTTTGCAATTTTTGCACTTGCAGTAGTTAACTGTATGTTTGTACTATCATACACTGTTTTTAACGCATCATAATATTTTAGAGTATTATCATAAACATAAATAGTAGTCTCCTCTTCAAAGTCTCCGCCAAAGAATTTAATGATACTATCAATATTAAACAAAGCCACAATTACAACTAATAAAATTATGTTTATTACTTTAAACCATTTAGTATTAATCTTTTTATTTAGTCCATCTTTAATTAAAAGAGATAATTTACTTCTCATAAGTACCTCCTACTTTATCAATAAATATTTCATTAAGTGTAGGTTCTTCCACTACAAACTTTGTAACATTCTTTAACTTCTTCACATAATTAAACACATTTTGCACATAACTCTTATCACTTATACTAACTACAAAAGTATTACCTATTTTGTCTACTTTTTCTACACCCTTAATACTTTTTAACTCTTCCATACTAGCTTCTGCATCTATCATAATATTCTTCTTTTGATAGTCTTCCTTTATCTGTTTCAAATTACCCTTTAAAACAGTTTTACCATTAACTAATATAACTAAACTTTCACAGAAATACTCTACATGCTCCATTCTATGCGAAGAGAATATTATACTTGTTCCTTCGCTTTTAAGTTCAAGTATTAACTTCTTAAATAACTCAATATTAATCGGATCTAATCCACTAAAAGGTTCATCTAATATAAGAAGTTTAGGGCTATTGATTATACTCATAATAAACTGTACTTTTTGTGAGTTACCCTTACTTAACTCTTTTATCTTCTTATTTTTATACATAGATATCTCTAATTTTTCAAGTAAATAGTCTAATCTACTTTCAATATCTTTGTCACTCATTCCCTTTAACCCACCGTAGAATTTAGCCTGTTCTAGTACTGTTAACTTAGTAAGCAAACTTCTTTCTTCAGTAAGAAAACCTAACTTATCAGTAACAGAGTAATCTATTTTTTTACCATTAAAAGTAATACTTCCACTTGTTTTATCAAGTAAACCTGTAATCATTCTAAAGGTAGTTGTTTTACCTGCTCCATTAACACCAAGTAGTCCAAATATCTCTCCATCTTTTACTTCAAAAGATAAATCATCTACTGCTAAAAAATCTCCATAATATTTAGTGACATGACTTAATATTAACATTTCTTATTCCCCCTTAATTTACCTATTATCTTATTAATATATTCTCTTCCTAGTGTTCTTTCAAGTAATCCAGTTTTATATGACACGAATACATAAGTAAGTCCACCAAAAATCACATATAACATAAGAGTAAGAATTAACATTATACCACCTGTAGGCATTTTGATAAATAGTTTTAATATAACTAACACAAGTATCATTGCTAGTGTCGGCACCAAAGTCTCTTTTATAGTATCAAGAATACTCTTATAATTAAAGTTTAACTCTTTCTTTAACTTACTTAAACTATAAATATAACTAAATATATACCCAGTAATTGTAGCAAGAATTGCCCCGTAAAAAGCTTCAAGTCCCATCAAATGAAACAAATACATAAATGGAATATCTAAAAGTGCATTAAGTAAAAAACCTATTCCACTACTAACATAAACTATTTTAAACTTATTTAGACTTTGAAGTGAAACACTTATAATCATATAAATACTTGCAAAAAAACTACTAATTGCTGTATATCTAAGAATTAAAGTACCATATAAATTTTCTCCGTAGAACAACGAATACACTCCCTTACTTAAGAACGCTAATCCTACTGCAAGTGGTAAAGTTGAAAATATAATAATACTAATAGCTTCATTAAATCTCGTATTTGAAGTTACCAGGTCTTTCTTTGCATAACTGCTTACCATATGAGGAATTAAACTCATACTCATACCCATTGCAACAGCATTTATTATCATACATATTTTAGGAGCCCATGTACTTATTATACTTGCTATTGTCTCAGCGTCCAGTGCTGAATACCCTAGTTTATAACTTGTTCTTACTACCAAAGTCATATCAGTTAAACTATATATATCTGTTGCTATACTAACCACTATAAGTGGAAGTGCATAACTTATTATCTTCTTAACAATTTCCTTATTTGTAACATTATCTTTTTTATCACTCTTAATAAACGCATCCTTATTTTTATTAATCTTACACTTTATATAAATATATGCAGCAAGCCCACCTACAAAAGCACCAAACACACTTACTCCTACACCTAAAGTTACACTTTTATCTAGCACATTTATTACAATATATGAACCAAACAAAATAACAGAAATTCTAACAACTTGTTCAATTACCTGGCTAACACTTGGTGGAGTAATATAGTTGTGTCCTTGTAAATACCCCTTTGATACAGATAAAAACGGTATAATAAGTAAACAAAACGATACACTTCTAATAACAAAAGCAACATCGCTAAGCGTGTTCCCACCTTTAATCTCTCCCAATATCAAATGAGCAACTTCAGGTGCGAAAACAAATAATACAAAGAAAGCTAAAACTGACAAAATAAATATCATATTTCTTCCCACTTTATAACTTCTTTCTTTTGCCTCATACATCTCTAAAGTATTATATTCAGCTATAATCTTACTAATTGCAATAGGTATACCAGCAGTACTTATATTCAAAAACAAATTATACACATTATATGCATAACTATATAAAGAACCACCACTCTCTCCAATTATTCTATAAAACGGTATTACATATAATACACCTAATACCTTAACTATTATTATTGCAAATGTTGCAATGAATGTTCCTTCAACAAAACTATTTTTCTTCATACTTACTCCTCATATATTATCATACAACTAAAACAATATATCTGCTCACTTCCAAAAATACTATTTGAAACCGAAAACTTAATGTCAACAATATTCTTACTTTGTATAGTTGTTAAAAACAAATTCACTTTATTTTCTAGGTCTCTTTCATGACTTTCGTCAAATACTTTTACTCTCATATATTCCACCAAATTTAATTTAACACTTTTTAATGTCTAATTATGTTGATAATTGTAAATATAATAACATTCTTTCTTTACATTATCTTTATCTATATACTTTAAAAGTAGCTTAAATACAGTACTCTCATTAACTTCTAAATAACCACTCAACTTTACACCAAGCTTATCTTCTTCTTTAGTTAATGACACTTCTTCGTCATATATCCCAATTGATGGAAAAGAATTAATTGTCTCTTTATCATGAATCAGTAGTGCTACTATATTCTTCATAACTATCTCATTTCTATTTATAAGAACATAATAATTTATATAGTCTTCTGTTATCTCATCAACCTTAAAAGTTACTTCTATACCAGGACACACTTTCTCTTCATTAACACCCTTTAAAGTATCAACATACTCATTATACACTTCACTACTAGAACTCACACTACTACAACCGCACAAGAATAAACAAATTATAAACATTATTACTTTTTTCATACTTACTATTTTACCATAATTTAAAACAAAATAAAACTCCGTTTTGGAGTTTATTCATATATTTTAATAGTTTTAATTATATCTTTTACATAACCTAAATTATCAATATTCTTATTATTAAAGCTAAATGTATAGACTTTCCCACCAGTAAACACCATATAATTATAGATATCATCTCCTAATTTATAGATGTATGAGTTATCATTTACTTCTATTACATAAGATGTTCTAGTTGTATAAAGCTTAACTAAATTTACTAACTCTTGCTTAGCAATAATATCACTTACTGAAGTAAATATACTATTTTTAGAATTTCTATTTTTATAAAGAA
>CAVITD010000103.1:0-5469 GCA_963645645.1 uncultured Eubacteriales bacterium | reverse complement strand
CATTATATATAAGCCTATACTTTCTTACATTTCTACCAACTAATTTTTTTAACTCAACATTGTCCATACTTTTACCTCTTTTCTACATTCATATAAGTGTATCTATTTTTAATTTTACACGTTTTTGAATGTAAAGTCAATACAATTAATTGAATGTATGTGAAAATATAAGTGGTGATATAAATTGAATGTTAAAAGATTAAAAGATTTAAGAGAAGATAAAGACAAATCACAAAGTGATATTGCTAAGATTTTAAAAATTACACAACAACAATACTCTTTATATGAAACTGGTCTTAGACTAATACCTATTGATAAACTTTGTATTTTAGCTGACTACTACAAAACTAGTATCGACTACATTTTAGGTCTAACAAACGAAATAAAACCTTATCCAAGAATTAACACAAATAAAAAGAACTAACTACTC
Organism: uncultured Eubacteriales bacterium; assembly: GCA_963645645.1. GTDB lineage: Bacteria > Bacillota_I > Bacilli_A > RF39 > UBA660 > CAG-628. The sequence goes on along the minus strand of CAVITD010000103.1, from coordinate 5,039 downwards.
GTTAGCCTTTTTTTGTTTAACAATAATATTAAAGTTAGGAAATGCTTTTGTTATTCTTCTAGTAAGTTTACCCTTAGACATAAGTATCTCTTTAACTTTAGCATTAATCTCTTCTGTACTATCCTTAAGTACAACCTTACCAACATTCTTAATCTTACTTGTAACACTAAACGAAACAAAGAAATCTATAATAAATAACACTAGCAATATAGAAACAACACATTTTAAAAGTATTGGGTCTATCTTATTTAAAATATCTATCAAAAATGGATTAACTAAATAAACCATCACTAGTCCCATAAGTCCAAAAAACAATAAATTAGTTAAACATATTCTTCCATTAATATTAAATTCCTTTGTAGAATAATCCCACCATCTTGTCTTAAAAAGTTTCTCCATTAAATAACTTGTAAAATATTCAAGTATACTACACACCACCACTGCCATACAAAATAATATCACTGGATCTTCCTGATACTTAGTTAACAAAAGTGTTATAAGTATTCCACCAGTTCCATAAATAGGCACAACTGGTCCTATAAAGAAACCTCTATTAACAAATTTATGATCTTTAATTAAAAATGCACTAACTTCAACTATCCAACCTATAAAAGAATAAATTAGAAATAACATTACATAAATAAACGTCTGATACATATAAATACCTTCTTTCTATAAAATCACTACTCAGTTCTAAGTGCTATAACTGGGTCTTTCTTACTTGCCATTTTAGCTGGAATAGCTCCACCTATTAAAGTTAATGTTGTACTAATAATAATCAATATAACTGCATGAACTGGGTCTAAAATAGCCACATTATTTAAACCAGTTAAATCTTTAAGAATTATATTAATTGGAATAATCAAACCTCTTGCAATTAACACACCAATTAAACCACTCAAAATTCCTACTATAAACGTCTCAGCATTAAATACTCTACTAACATCTTTCTTTCTAGCACCCAAACTTCTCAAAACTCCAATTTCCTTAGTTCTCTCTAAAACACTTATATAAGTAATAATACCTATCATAATAGAACTAACAACCAAACTAACTGCACTAAAAGCTATTAACACTATTGTAATCGCATCCATTATTTTAGAACCAAAACTAATAAAAGTACTCGCTAAATCATTATAAACTATCTTATCTTCATCACTCTTACTTTGATTATACTTATCTAGATAACTAATTATCTCATCTTTACTATTAAAATCTTTTGGATAAATATTAATCATAAATGGTTCATCTTTACTTCCTAAATAAAGTAACATATTGTTTTTAGCATCATCATCTATAATTTCTCCACTCATTACATTAGTATTACTTTTTTCTTGTTCCTTAACAATTTTACTTTCACTATTAACACTTATTACTTTCTCTACTAAATCATTCTTATAAAGAATTGACCCAATATTATTACTACTCATCATGCTACTAGTATCTGTCATATTCCCTAAAGTATTCATACTCGTTGCTATTTCCCCTAAATAATTATCTTCTTTACCCCTAACAACACCAACTATTTTAAGAGTTAAATTCTCCTCTTTATTATATACACTACTATAGTCAGTATTTGGAATAAACATATTCATATATTTAGTATAATATTCATTATTAAATACAAGTTTAACTTCTTTACCAATAACACTTGAAAAATCAATTTCATCTTCTATTTCAATTCCCAAGTTCTTTAATATTTTAGTATCAACTCTGTTTTTTGAGTCCACCACTAGTACTAAATCAGTCACATCCTTTGGATAACTTCCCTCTAGTAAATCAAAAGCCTCTTCCATAAAATCTTCCTTATCTACCTCTTTAGGAATAACTCCCATATTTAATTCACTTGTACTAACACTCTTTACTACTCCATCATTTTTAACAAGCAAATTTAAATTAGTAGCTCTTGTAAAACTTATCCCACTTATTAGCTTGTCATTTATATTTTCTATATACTCTATATATTCACTAGTTATCTTATTAGTATGCACTAAATTATATGAATTAATATCAAAAGGATATATCTTCTTTTCACTTGGATAATCACCCTTACCAGGCATCATAGCTCCCATCATTTCTTCCATTTGCTTTTCATCCATAGTCATAGTACTCTTACTAATCGTAATAGGAAAATTACTAAGAGTATTCTTCTGATAAATATCTACTTGCTTATCAAAACCATTAGACAAACTTAATATAATGCTAATCCCAATTATGCCTATACTAGACGCAAAAGCTGTGAGAAACGTTCTTCCTTTTTTAGTCCTAATGTTATTAAAACTCAATTTTAAAGCTGTTAAAAAACTCATTTTAGTTTTCTTTATTTCTATATTATTCTTATTCTTTGTCTTATCAAGTGGACTACTATCACTTATTACTTCCCCATCTTTTACTTCAATTATCCTAGTTGCATACTTTTTAGCCAAATCAGGGTTATGCGTTACCATAATTACAAGTTTCTCTTTAGATATTTCCTTAATAAGTTCCATTATCTGTTTACTTGTCTTAGTATCCAAAGCACCTGTTGGTTCATCAGCCAAAATTACTTCCGGATCATTCACTATAGCCCTTGCAATTGCTACCCTTTGCATTTGTCCACCACTAAGTTGATTAGGTTTCTTATACGCATGGTCTTTAAGTCCCACTTTCTCTAAAGCACTTAAAGCTTTCTCTTTTTTATCTTTAACACCACTTAAAGTAAGACTCATTTCAACATTTTCTAAAACTGACAAGTGTCCGATTAAATTATAACTTTGAAAAATAAAACCTACACAATTATTTCTATATGCATCCCATAAAGTATCATTAAACTTCTTAGTAGACATATTATTAATAATTAAATCTCCAGTATCATATCTATCAAGCCCACCAATTATATTTAAAAGTGTAGTCTTCCCACTTCCAGATGCACCTAATATACAGACAAACTCATTTCTATCAAATGTAAGACTTACTCCCTTTAAAGCATGCTGTACAAACTCTCCTGTTTTATAACTTTTTTTAATATTTTTTAATTCTAACATATTCCCTCCAATATCTCATTAAATTGATTTAATTTTTTATAAAATTTACTAATCTCTCTTTCACTAACTTTACCTAGTATCTCACTCTTTAAAAGATTTAAATCATTTATTACTTTATTAGTTACTAATTTCCCCTTTTCAGTAAGAACTATATTCTTAGTATTATTATTAACAAACTCTTTATCTTTTAAACTATTTAAAACTTTTGTAGTCATTGCTTTATCACAGTCAACTATACTAGTAAGGCTTTTAAAACTTAAACTTTCATACTTACTAATCACTATTAAATAAATAGCTTCAGGCGCAGTTAAATTATATTCTTTTATCTTACTATTTATTAACTTATATATTTTTTTCTTAATTGACCCAAAAAGCAAAAATACTTTATCCTCTTCACACATAATTACACCTCTGTTGACTATTCAACAACATAATGATACTACACTAAAATAACTTTGTCAAATGAAATTTCTCCACAAACTAAAAAACAGCATTCAAGCCGTTTTAATTTACCATAAATTTTTAGGATACTCCTTATTTTCAATAAGCTTATTTATTTCACTTACTAAAAGTTCTTTATCTTCTTTATAAGTAATACCATACCACTTACTAGTAGTTTCAAGCACCTTTACTTTAGCTAAATTTTTACTTAAATATCTACTTACTTCAACAGGAATTAAATATTCAAGTGTCATAATATCATTAGTTTCTAAAAACTCTTTAAAATTACTCTCAATTAAATCAAATATTCTAGGAGTAAAACCAAACATATTCATAGATACTGGAGTATTATCATTAACTACTACTTCTTCATCAGTAAACAAACTACTTGCGTCGTACTCCCCATCAGTATATCCTATTTTACTTTCAACTATTTTATTTAAGTACCCATCACTTATATTACATACTCCTCTTTTAACACTACCATTACTTGATAAAGTAGCGCCTAATTTATAACAAACTATACCAAAGTCATCTGTAGTATTTTTAAGGAATTCTCCTAATTGTTTATAAGAGTCATATCCGTAAAAATCGTCAGCATTTATAACCGCAAAATTTTCTTTAACAACATCCTTACAACACAGTATTGCATGAGCAGTTCCTAAAGGTTTAGTTCTCTCACTAGGAATACTTATAGGTACATTATCATTCTTTTGAAAAACATACTCTACTTTAATTTTATCTTCAACCCTCTTACCAATAGTCTCCTTAAAAACTTCGTAATTCTCCTCTTTAATTATAAACACAACTTTGTCAAACCCACATCTCACAGCATCATAAATTGAATAATCAATTATAAACTCGCCATTAGGTCCGACTGGCTCAATTTGTTTTAATCCCCCAAACCTACTGCCCATTCCAGCAGCCATTATCACTAAAGTCATTTTTAACCTACCTTTCTAAAACCATTATAACTTAAAAAAGAAGAAAAATCTAGACATAAAAATTTTTGCAATTTTTTTATAGAAATGTGTTGACAAACAAAGGTATCTGTTTTATAATTAGATTACAAACGCACGTATGTGTGAGAAAGGAGAGATAGTTTAATTAAATACAAGGTTGTTGTTATAATTGCGAATATTTTAAAATCTTAAAAGTTTCATAAAAATCTTAAAAGTTTCATATAATAGTTTACATTGTTTAAAATGAATGGTATAATTATCACAGTAATTATGTTAATTCATTAGTTACTATTGACGGGAGTTGGTAGTCCCAGCCTATCTTCGGCGACCTATAAGGTTAAACACAAAATAGAAGGCAACTCTGCCTAATATTATTAGGCTTCTACCATGTGGAACTTATCTTAAGATAGGTTCCCTTTTTTATTGAAAGGTGGTAATAATATGATAGATAATTTAATAAATACATTTGAAGAATTAAAAAAATACATTTTCAAAAATTAATACATACTAACATTATCATAAATTATTAACACAGGATTAACACAAAAAAAGAATATAGATTGAATTCATTTCGAAGTTCCCACAATATGTAAAAAAACAATTTCTTTGTTTA
>CAVITD010000102.1:0-5718 GCA_963645645.1 uncultured Eubacteriales bacterium | reverse complement strand
AATACTAACATTTTCAAAAATTAATACATACTAACATTATCATAAATTATTAACAAAAGGATTAACAAAAAAAAATTATTCTTGAAAAACTTTAAAAAAAGTAGTATAATTTTATCTACATGGCGAGTAGCTTTCAAAATTGAGGCGTAAATCCAGTTTATGGGTTTTGCCTCTTTTTTCTCGCCAAGAAAAGGAGGATTTATGAAAGAAGAAAGACAAAATAAAATGGCAGTTGCGCCTATGAATAAACTTATATTAAAGATGGGACTTCCAATGATAATATCTATGGTGTTACAAGCACTTTACAATGTTATTGATAGCATCTTTGTTGCAAATATGGGTGCAAAGGGTATAATTGCAAATCAAGCTTTAACTTATGCTTTTCCAGTACAAATAATGATTATTGCAATTGGCGTAGGAACTGGAGTAGGACTTAATGCTTTATTATCAAAAAGTTTAGGAGAGAACGATAAAGAGAAAGTAAATAAAATTGCTGGTAATGGCATTCTTTTAAGTATATTCACATATATAGTATTTTTAATTTTTGGACTATTTTGTTCTGAATGGTTTATAAAATTGTTCACAAAAGATAAAGAAATTATTGAATTAGGTTCAACTTACTTAAAAATATGTACTTGCTTATCTTTGGGTTCAATAGGATATACTGTTTATGAAAGATTTTTACAAGCAACTGGTAAAACTATGTTGTCAACTATTGCTCAAATATCAGGAGCAATTACAAATATAGTATTAGATTACGTATTTATCTATCCATTAGGTATGGGAGTAGCAGGTGCAGCATGGGCTACTATTATTGGACAATTTGTATCATTATTCATAGCAATGTATTTTCATTACACTAAGAATAAGGAAATAGATGGAAATGTTAAATACATAAAATTAGATAAAAACTTGATTGAAGGAATTTATAGTATTGGATTATCTGCTGCTTTAATGCAAGCACTTTTGGCAGTTATGATGGCAGGAATGAATGCAATACTAGGACTTGCAAACACTAATCAAACAATTCTAATTGGTTCATTTGGTATATATTATAAAATACAACAAATAGCATTATTTTCAGCATTTGGTTTATCTAATACAATAATATCAATACTATCATTTAACCATGGAATGCAAGACAAGAAGAGAATAGATGACTGCATTAAGTATGGCATAATTTACACAGTTATAGTCTCACTAATAATAAGTATATTATTTGTAGTATTTGCTTATCCACTTGCTAACTTATTTGCACTTGCTGGAGGTACTACAAAAGATATAATAAAAGTATGTGTAACAGCATTAAGAATTTCTAGCATAGGATTTATATTTATGGGAATTTCTGTAGCAATTCAAGGCATTTTACAGTCTATTAGATATGCTTTAAGACCACTAATTATATCATTATTGAGATTAGTTGTATTCGTTTTCCCTATAGCATATCTATTTACAAAGAGCAGTAACGTAACACAAATAGTATGGTGGACTTTCCCAATTGCAGAATTTTTAACATCTATTATTTCATTATTGATTTTAAAAGTTTCTTATAAAGAAAAAATCTCAGTTATTAAAGAATATAAAACAAGTAGTAATTTAATTATTTCTATCTCAAGAGAGCACGGTACTAACGGAAAAGAGATAGGTAGATTAGTTTCAAAAGAATTACATATTCCATTCTATGATAAAGAAGAGATAAGTTCATATGCAGTAAAAAATAATATGATTAATTCTAACTATTCTAATCAAGAAATATATGATAACTTCTTATCACTAGACGTGAGCAAAGAAAGTATAATTAATCAAACCAAAGTAATTAAAAGTATCGCTAGTAAGTCTAACGCTGTAATTATTGGAAGATGTGCTGACTACATATTAAAAGATAATGAGAATTTAATAAGCATATTTATATATGCACCAATGGATTATAGAATTAAAAATGTAATGAAAAATTATAAAGATAGTGAAAAAGAAGCTAAAAAAAATATACTAAATTCTGATAAGTCTAGGTCAAACTATTATAGTGCTATTGCTAATAAAACTTGGGGAGATAAAAATAACTATGATTTATGTATAGATGCTAAAATAGGTAATGAACAAGTGGTTAAAATTATATGTGATTATGTTAAAACAAATAGTCAATATTTAAAAAAATAAATTGAAAACATTCCTTTACTATGATAAAATTAAAGTGGTGATGATATGAAACAAAAACCTTTAAAAAATTATATAGTACTTGGCTTACTATTTATATCAGTAATAGCCCTTTTGATTTACATAAAGTCTTGGTCTGATGCATATAAAAAAGATAAGTATAGTAAGAGTTATTTAACAGATAAAGTAGAAGAAGTAAAACTAAGTGAGTTAGAAGTATCAACTAAAGAAATGAATGATGTATTACTTTTAGTGACTACTACTGGTAGTAAAAAAGTTTATAAACAAGAAGAGAAGATATATAATTACATGAAGAAAGAAAACTTAATAAATAAATTTATATATTTAGATATAACAAATGAGAAAGATTATATTAGTAAGTTAAATAAAATATATGATAACATTCAATTAGGAGATGTACCACTACTGATATACATTAAAAATGGTAATGCAATAAAAGTAATTAATAGTATTGATGGAGAAATTGAAACAGAACTTATTACACAAATAATAAACGAGTATGAATTATAGTACTCGTTTTTATATATAAAGAAAAAATCCCATAAGGGATTATAATCTATTAAATTCGTTTTTCTTATTTAGTACAAGTATACCAACTAAGCTAACAGCTAATATACAAGCACCAGCAATAATATAATTAGCCATTCCAGTATCTGGATTAACTATTGTAGCTTCAGTTAACTTAATAACAGGACTACATTCTTCATCGTCAATTCTATCAGAACTTGGATAAGTTCCTCTTTCCTGACCACTGCTTGTAACAATTATTTGTCTATTAGTTCTAAGTCTACCAACATTAATTAATGACTCGTCTATTACTGATTTAGTGTTTAGTGTATAAGTTAATGTAACTATATCATTAGCTTTAATATTTCCTATACCCCAAGCAATTTCATTAGTAGTTTCGTCCATTGATGCAGAACCCATACTAGCTACTATATCTTTAATTTCAAAATTACTTAAAATATAATTATCAAAAGAAATTTTAGTAGCTACAGCAGTTTTATTACTAGGAAGTAAACTTACAACATTGCCCTCAAAACTAATTGTACTTAAATCAGCTGTAGTAGTATGATATTTTGTAGTGTTAGCAAATATATTATCAAAGTTTGTATAATCTGCTAGTCCTACACCATAAGCAATAATATTTACTCCAGCAGCTTTATATGCATCTACTTGAGTTTTAATAGCTGTAATCTCATCAGCTGTCTTACTACCCATATTACTTACAAATAAAACTATAACTTTATTTACTGTATCAGTACTAAATTTACTATTAGCTTCATTTAAAAGTGTATCAAAACTACCATCTTTCCCATTTGCTAAAGCTTTAACTTCTTCTAGAGAATTACTAATATTTGTATCAAATGGCTTATAAACAATACTTTCATTAGTATTAGTAATAACACCTTGATATAAATTATTATAACTTGCTAAATCACTTGCTTTAGTTTTAATAGCATCTATTAACTCAGTTTTAACAGTGTTTTCTCTTCCATTATCAATTACATAAACAACTTCAGTTTTTTTAGAGTTATTAATAGTAATCTCAATTGCAACTTTTCCTTTCTCAAAATCTGACTTTGATGTATCAATGGTATTCAAGATATTAGTGCCATCCGGAAATAACTGTTTAGCACTATCATTTTCTTTAACCATTTCTACACCATACACGCTTGCAGCTTTAAGTGGTAAAACATTCATAAATACTACTAATGCTCCAAGTGCAAATCCAAATAATCTCTTCATTTAACTTTCCTCCTTCTATTATATTTATATTATAACATTTTTTTTAGAAAAAACAACAAAAATTAACTTTATTATATGTGAAAATTATGTTAATATTAATAATAGGGAGAAATAGATTATATGAAAGTTATAAAAATAGAATTAAAAAATAATAATTACTATGTTCAAGAAACTGACACTAAAAACTTTATAGAAGACGAAAATATTCTATATTTCTCTTTAAATTACCTAAAATTAAACAAAGAAAACGTAAAAAAAGTACTTTCTTCGCATGAAGTAGACAAGATAGTTTATCTTGATTTTGAGTCTTTCTTAGTAATGGGAGAGTTAATGAATGTTAAAAAAATCAAGTTTGATGTTGACAAAAGCTTGACAAGAAAAGCCTTAGATAAACTAATTACACTAGACATAAATCGTGTAGAGTGCTATTTTATGCCTAGTGATTATGTCCATGAATTAAGCAAAAAGAAAGTTGTGATTAACTTTAATAATGACATGAAATTTGACAAAGACTTTATATTAAGTAATAATTTTAAAAATTTAAAAAGTATATACTATAGAAAAAAGATAAGTTTTTATACTGAAGAAGAAGTAAAGAAAAATTTAAGAGGATTTTTGAAAGTTAATAACTCTTTAAAATTAATAGATTTGTACGTTTATTCTAAAGATATAATGGACTATATAATTCTAGAACTTAATACTTATAAATTTAAAAATGTAAGTATATTTATACATCAAAATTCTTCTAATGCTACAGAAATAAGAAAAGATGTGGAGTATTTAAGAAAGCTAAACAAGAAGTATTCTAATGAAGATAGGGAAATCAGGCTTATTTATGAAGAAGAGTACTTTAATAATAGAATATTTAAGGAACTTACTATAAACGGGCTTAAGATATGTATGATATTTTTAATGTATGCTGCTTTATTTATAACTATTTCAAGTAAGTACCATGAATACATTAACTATCTTAATTTAAGAAAACTTGAAAAAGATATTGAAGTAACACCAAGTATTGACGAAGTTGACGATACTCCAAGTGATAGTGATAATGTAGAGGCGAGTACTACTATATATATTAATAAATACCAAAATATTCCAACAACTTATGATAAACTACTAACTATAAATAAAGACGTAGTAGGGTGGTTAAAAGTTAACAATACAAAGATAAATTATCCTGTAACACAGACTACTAATAATGACTACTATTTATCACATGATATTTATGCTAATCAAGTAAGAACTGGATGGGTATTCATGGACTATAGAAATAGTACTAAGGACTTAGATAAAAACACTATAATTTATGGACACAATTTAAAAAGTGGATATATGTTTGGAGAGTTACTTAACACTACTAGTAGTAGTTGGTATAAAAATCAAGATAACTTGGTAATTACATTTAACACGCTAAATAAAGAAATGAAGTGGAAAGTATTTTCAATTTATAGGGTAGATAATACAAGTGAATACTTAAAAACTAGTTTTAGTTTAGATGAAGAATTTTTAGAATTTGTAAGCAATATTAAATCAAAAAGTATAACTGACTTTAATGTAGAAGTAACTAGTACTGATAAAATATTGACACTAAGCACTTGTAGTGGAATAAATAGAAGACTTGTAGTTCATGCAGTTTTAATGAGCTAAAAGTGGAATTTTAAATTTAAATTTGATATAATTTAAGTATGGAGGTAAATGTATGTCAAAAGATGATGGTAGAAATTGGTATTATGACTATAGAATTGAGATAGATGTTGAAAAATTACCTGATGTGCTAAAAGAGGTTATAGA
>CAVITD010000101.1:0-5955 GCA_963645645.1 uncultured Eubacteriales bacterium | reverse complement strand
ATAGAAAGTATTTCCTTAATAGTACCATCAATTTTTTTTACATTTTTCAAATTCATATCTTTTTCATCTCCTATTACATTAATTTGCTTTTTTTCTTGGCATTAATAAGGTATCATTAAATAAACTTACTACATAGATGGTATGGTTAATACATAGTAATCTTTATACAATAAATATATCTTATATATAAAGGAGTGATACTTATTAAAAAGAAGAAAAACTACGATAATCGTCCTCGTAAAATCCTAGCAAATAATATAGTATATTTTAGACTAAAGCTTAACTGGTCTCAAGAAGATTTAGCCGAAGAATTAGGAACAACACCTACATATATTTCTAATATTGAAAATGCTAAAAGAAATATGCGAGTTGATTATATCGGGCACATTGCAAATACACTAAGAGTTTCTGTACAAGACTTATTCATCGAAAGAGAAGAAGTCAAAAATCGCAGAAAACCTAGACAATAATTTGAATAACACAGTTATTCTTTTTTTGTACCTATATATATTATAACAATAGTATGACGATTTTACTAGATATTTTTTACAAATGCGTGCATATTTGTTACATTTTTTTAATAATTAGACAATTTTTTAAACTTTTTACAAAAACTTTTCTTTACAGATTTTAAAAATTGAGTGGGGTTTTGTTAAAAAAGGTAAGGGTTTTAACATAAAACAAGGGGATTATCAATACTCACCGAAACGTAAGAAAAAAAGACACCTATCTTTAGAAATAAAGATAAGTGTTAAGCATTAAAAGGCTTACATTCAATCACTGAACATTCCTTTCATTTAATAGTATATTATATATTTCATAACTTATGCAAGATTTTTAACAGCAATTTTATAAAAATTAGCCAACTAATAATAACTGTTTTTCAAAGTAACCACAACAATTTCAGGTCTATTGTTTAATCTAAATGGAAATGCGCTGTTACCTATACCACGATTTACTATCATTTTAGTATGCTCTAAATCATACATACCACCAGCATATTTTGGTAGTATTCCTTGCCCTGGTGCATAAAGAGGCCCGAATGGCGGAATATTAAACTGTCCTCCATGAGCGTGTCCTGTAAACACCAAATCTATATTCTTTCTATCATACTCTTTATAAAAGTCTGGTCTATGTGAAATAAGTATAGTAAAATTTCTATGATTATACTTTAACTCTTCTAGTGCTTCATTAACAATTTCATTCTTAGACTGTTTAGGTAACCCATATATTTTATTATACCTCTGTGCTCTAACAGGGTCTTCTAGTCCAATTATATTCATTCTCTGTCTTTTATGTTTAAATACAAGTGCATTATTTCTTGCCATATTCTCATTAAAATCATAAAGCCTATTAAACAAACACTGGTTACCTCTAGCTTTATAGTCATGATTTCCAAATGTATAATAAGTAGGCGCTATATCACTAAGTTTTTTCATAAAATCTAATGCTATTTTAACATTAGGTCTATGCTTATCTAACATATCTCCCGTAAACACAATTAAATCAGGACTAATAGATTTAACCTTATTAAGAATACTCTCTCTAAACTGTTCATTCCTAACGTTGTGTAAATCACTTAATTGAACTATCTTTAACCCTTTCATATCCCTTGGCACTCTTCTAGAGTCTAACTCATAATTAGTTACTCTAACATGATTATTTTCATAAACTCCCCAACAAATAATTCCAATTAAAACTATAACTATTATTACTATAACATATTCCATTTAAATCACTTACCTCTTTTGTTCTAATACTATTTTATCATTAATAAGTAATCTCTTCAACATAAATTTACTTTAATCTCTTTAAACTGTAAACATTTTTATTAATTTCATAATAACTAGAATAAGTATCATCTTTATACTTAATTAACTCAAGAATACTTTGAATATCATTAACATCAGTTTTCATATGATTAATAGTAGCCTTAGCTTTCTTTAATGCTTCCTTATCATTAGGATTAATTATATAAATAGAAGTATCGTCAACTACATCAAAATACCCACTTACGTGTTTCCCATCAAGCCAAGTATTCTTTAAAGTCACTTCTAATATAAATGTAGGATCTTCTATTTTAACCTCAGTAACATCTAATATCAAATCCCCCTTAATTACTTCTTCCCTATACTTATATTCTCTTACAGAATAAGACTTAGTCTTAGTATCTATAATAACCCCGTCAGTATAAAGTAAAGTTGACACTTTGTTTTCTTTATTATTTATCACAATTGGCCTAGCTGGTGCAGGTATTATTTTTAAAATTCTTTTGCTAAGTGTATTAATTTCCACAGTAAACATTTTCTTTTTAATCATTACTATATCTCCTTTTCCCATTTAGAAGTGGACTAACCTTTCTCACTTTTATATTTTCACTCACAACACAAGGTATATCACTCTTTAAAATATTTCTAAATTCGTACATTTTACTCTGTAAAGTCTTATCATTTATTTTACACATTCTTTTAAAAAGTTCTCTTTCAGTATAAAAATACAAGTCTTCATACCCAATATACCTTTTATCTATTAAATACCTAGTAATACTAGCAAGTAACTCCATCATATAAGTATCATAACTTGAATGCATCTCTTTATCAGTCAAATCATTTGTTAACACCACTTTATTAAGTACTTCTTCTGTTTTAAAACCTATCTCTAGTTCATGACATTCATTTAAATAAACTTCTGTATCCCTAAGTATATAAAATATATCTCTTTTAGTAAGCGTCTTAGTCCAATATGACCCATTTAATATTATCCCATCTAACCTATCCGCGCACATTTTAGGCCTTTTATTATCAACTATACTTGAAGACTTATAATTAATTAAATCATCTACACTAACATTGTCCATCTCTAAATATCTAAGAAGAACTTTATCATTTTTTAAAATAAACTCAGTAAATTCTTCTGTTGTCTCTTGATAAAGATAATCTTTATTCATATAATCTATCACATGAGAAAATACAGGTGTGGACACGTCATGAAATAAAGCTTGAAGTGTATACGTTTTATCACTAGTTAACTTATACACCAAAAGTGCTGTACTTAACGAATGCATATACCTACTAACATAATCTTTAAAATCATAAACATCCTTTGATGCATAATCCATTCCACAAAAGTACCCTATACCTTTTAATCTCACAAGTGATGGCACAGTAAGATACTTTTTTAAAAACAGAGGAACAATAGGATACCCTAATAATTTAACATAATAATTATACATAATCCCACCTACTTAATGGTTAATATAATACCACACCAGTCTTCCAATGTAAAGAAAAAGATACTATTTTTTCAAGTACCTTTTTATCACATTATGGATTACCAACCTACGAATGCACCAAAGATTATAGCTAAAAGTATAAATAGAATTAATATTATAAAGAAACTATTACCATAATTTCCTCCGCATGGATTTGTATTACAACAATTATTCATAAATCACACCTCCCTTAAACTAGATAAATGCACCTAGTATGATTACTAATAAAATGAATAATACTAAAGCGAATGCTGCTCCTCCTACTCCGTTATTTTTGCAACAACAGTTCATTAGTCATTCCTCCTTTTTTATCTTTACACTTTTATTATAAGCAAATTTTCAAAAAGTGTGAGTGCTTAATCTTGTATTTTCTTCTAAATTTTGTTAGAATAGTTAGTGTTGGAGGGATAATATGAAAAATATTAAAAAAGCTATACTACTTGTTATAGTACTTGGCTTAACTACAGGATGTGGAACAGCTAAATTAAGTGATGGAAAAGAAAGCGTTGTTACATTTAAAGATGACGCTGGCATTAGTGCTGAAACTTTATACGAAAAGTTAAAAGATAAGCACGGGGTTGAAGTTTTAGTTAATCTTATTGATACAGAATTATTAAGTAAAGAATACTCTAAAACTGATAGTGAACAAGATTATGTAGATAATATGTTTAATTCTTACAAAAAACAATGGGGAGATAACTTTAAAAGCTACATGGCTTACTACTTTGGTGTTTCTACTGAAGATGAGTTAAAAGAATACATTAGACTTAACTACAGAAGAAATGCTTGGACAGAAGACTATGCTAAACAAGAAGTTACCGATAAAGAAATTAATGATTACTACAAAGACTATGTAGTGGGAGACATTACAGCTAGTCACATCTTAATAGCAAGTGAAGCTACTGACTCAATGACTGACGACGAAAAGAAAACAGAGGAAGAAAAAGCTTTAAAATTAGCTAAAGAAATAATTGAGAAACTTAATAAAGGCGAAAAATTTGAAGATTTAGCTAAAGAATATAGTGACGACTCAAGTAACAGCGAAAACGGTGGAGTATTAAGTGCTTTCAATGATAGAAGTAACTTAGACCAAAACTTTTTGGAAGCCGCAATTAAACTTGAAGTTGGAAAGCACTCTACTACACCTGTTAAATCACAATATGGTTACCACATCATTTATAAAACTAAACAAGAAGATAAGCCAGAACTAGACACAGTTAAAACAAGCGTTATAGCCAAAATAGCAAATGAAAAAATAGAAAATGACTCAAGTTTCGCAAGTAAAGCTCTAGTAGCACTTAGAGAAAAATATGAAATGAAAATTACTGATAGCAAACTTGAAAGCAGTTATAACAGTGTTTATGAAACAAAATAAGATTCTTCAATTTCTGTGGGGAAGTAAATTTCAACTAAACCCACATAAATACAGAGAGAAGCAAGCATTTTTATTGCTTGTTTTTTTGCTGTTTTTTAGTGTTTCTCAAAAATGTGATTTTAAGAATTTTTACTTTCTATTTCTTCATTTATCCTACTTATTATAACTAGTTTATTCAATAATTCTGTATCAGCTATCATATCTCCCTTTGTATCTAATTTCATTTTTATAAATGTTTAAATAAACCTTATTTAGTTTTATGCTATTCTTTAATTGCTTTTAGTTATATGCATAATTAAACATACAACTATTCTATAAATCATAAACAATACTTCTGTAAGTGCTTTTACAGTAAAAAGAAAAAAGGAAGTATTGTTCATACATTCCCCATTCTTTCAACTTTCCCACAGAAAAAGCAAGCCAAAAGCTTGACTTACTTTCATTAATCTACCATGACATATGGATCGCCTTTTGTACCACTACCTGTTACATATACAGTGTTTTTTAAAGCCATTACTGGCGCATTGTAACCGGAAACCGAAGCAGTGTATTTTAACCTGTTGCTAAGAGCACCTCCATTTGTTGTTATAATAGTGTTACTTTCACTATCAGCAGACTGGCTCAATGTTCTCTGAAAACCTAAAGTGCCCTGGTATAGCCAATTATTTTGATAACATGCTGTAACATTGCCATAATAGTAGTTATATAAAGTAGTTGTTCTAGCACAGTCACTTGACAACACACCATATCCATAGTCACTAGGATAAATTAATCCTACTGAACCAGTGAATGTAGTAGCACTATTGTAACTATTTTTTGCTGTCCAACCAGGTGTACTTCCTCTTTCTGCAGTATAGCTTGCTGAAGTAGTTAGAGATGAAACATCATAATTAGCCCCTAAATACATTTTAAAATTAACTGTATTTTTATAATTCGTTAATGAATATGTGCTAGAAAATGTTGTATATAGAGTTGTAGCTGGCCAATAATTAGTGTCATTCGTGTCATATGCTGCATAAGTGTATTTATTTTTTCTTACACGTATTACATATTCCCCGCTTGCGCCATCTGGAAATAATCCTATTATTCTCCATAATTCATTTGTTCCATTATTTACCATATAAATATAGTTATTTGGATCAGCACCCTCATATCTATATCCATTTTCATTTACAGCATTTGATTTAATTAAAGAAGATAATAATGTTCCACTAGCTTTCAATGTTATGCTACATGATTTAGCACTCGTTATGTTACTTATTGTATATGTTGAACCACTAAGTGTTCCTCCACAACCATTACTGCTAAG
>CAVITD010000100.1:0-6362 GCA_963645645.1 uncultured Eubacteriales bacterium | reverse complement strand
GTTAGTATCTTATTAATCGCACTTAGTGTATTTTTAATAATGAGACCTATTGAAATAATAAATACTTTAATTAAAGTAATGGGTATGATTTTATTAATATGTGGTGTATTTGATTTTACTACTTATTTTATTACTAAAAAAGAAGATTCTTTATTTGATTATGGCTTATTTAAAGGAATAATGGAAATAACTATAGGTATATTATTTATATTTAAGTATAGTTTATTAACTGATTTATTTCCATGTATATTAGGATTAATCATAGTATTTATTAATATCTTTAAATTACAGACTTCACTAAGTTTTAAAGAATTTAGTTCTAATTATATGGCTGGTGTAATTATATCTAGTTTATCTATAATACTTGGTATAATTATATTACTAAATCCATTTGAGACTTTAAGAGTTGTTATAATTGTAAGTGGAAGTGTGTTATTAATTAGTGAGTTATCTAATATAATATATAGTATATCAGTATTAAGTTTCTTTAGAAAAACTGATAAAGTAGTTAAAGATATAGTCCTTAAGGAGGAATAACATGGAAAATTTAAAAATTATGAAGTGTAGTCTTTGTGGTAGTATTATTTTAGAAGTAAAAGGTTGTAGTTGTGAAAACTGTATTACTTGTTGTGGTAAAGCTATGGAAGAAGTTCCTAGTGTAAATGAAGAAAAAGTAAGCACTCATAAACCATCATATTATAGACAAGATAACAAACTAATCATTAGAGTAAATCATGAACAAGATATAGAACACTACATAGAAGCAATTATAATTAAGACAGATAATGAAGTATTAGTGCATAAATTTACAAATGAAGAAGAACCAGAACTTATAATGGGTTATGAACAAAATATGGAAGTATATTCTATTTGTACTAAAGATGGGATATATAAAACTATAGTAGAATAAGTGTTAAAACTGTAATGGTTTTAATGCTTTTTCTATTTAAAGTTGTGAAGAAAACACTTGAAATATGTGATATTAATGTATTCTTTAAAGGATGGTGGAAACTTTTATAATCGTACCATGTTTTGTAGGACTTATTAAATATTGGTTTAGTATTTGAAATTATGCTTTTACTAGATGTTAGAAATGTAATTGATACTGATTTGTTTTGAAAGTTATTCTTGCCTTACTTATAACCATCATATTGTTACATATGTACAATATTTTGAAAGTATAACTATAATTAAATGATATAAGAAATATTTAATATTAAATTTAATTTTGTCACTTTGTAGTCACTTTGAGTGTTGTATAATTAAGTTACTTGAAAGGAAGGTATTTATGGAAATATTAAGAGTAGAAAATTTAACTAAAGCTTATGGAAGTGGTAACAATAAAGTAGTTGCTTTAGATAATGTAAGTTTTAGTGTGGAAAAAGGTCTTTCTCTTGCTAAAAAGATTATTTTAATGGATAATGGTAAAATAAGTGTGGAAAGTAAGAAGAATGAGTATACAATTTTTAAAATTAAATATTTCAAATAATAGTTTACTTTAATATCAACATTGTGTATAATTAAATACAAGAAAGAGGGATTTATATGTTAAATGATATCATTAAATTTTTAAAATCAATATTTGAAGAATTAGACTTAAGTGACTACTTAAAGGTATCTAGTAGTGATAAGGCTGACTTTCAAATTAATAGTGTCTTTCAAATAGCAAAAGATAAACACGTTGCGCCTAAAGAAATAGGAGAAATGATAGTTAGTAAAATCAATGAAAATACTAGTAATAGTGACTATTTTTCTAAAGTTGAATTTGTTATGCCTGGGTTCATTAATTTATTTGTAAGTGATAAACTAATTAACAAACACATTAATGAATATATTCTAAACGGTTTTGTTGAAAAAACTACAAGTAATGACGTGTATTTCTTAGACTATGGTGGGCCTAATGTTGCTAAACCATTACACATTGGACACTTGAGACCTGCAATTATAGGAGAGAGTATTAAAAGAATACTAAATTTAAAAGGATATAAAACAATTGGAGATGTTCATTTAGGAGATTTTGGTCTTCAAATAGGCGAAGTAATTTATGGACTAAAAAAAGAGAATATTCCTTTAGAAAATCTTGATATAAATATTCTAAATAGGATATATCCACAGATGAGCGCATTAGCTAAAAGTGACGAAGAAGTATATAATGAATGTAAAAGAATTACGAGTGAACTACAAAAAGGTAACGCTGAATATAAAGAATACTATAAGAAAATTAAAGAAGTTAGTGTTAATGATATTAAAAGATTATATGATTATCTAGGAGTAAGTTTTGACTTATGGCTTGGAGAAAGTGATAGTGAGCCTTATATTCCAAAACTAATGAATGAACTAGAAAGTAGAAACTTAGTTGTAGTAGATCAAGGTGCTAAAATAGTTAATGTTAAAAGAGATACTGATAAAAAAGAAATGCCACCAGTAATAGTTGAAAAAAGTGATGGTTCAGCAATATATGCAACAACTGACTTAGCTACAATAATGGAAAGAGTAGAAAAGTATGACCCTAAATATATACTATACGTGGTAGATGCTAGACAAAGTTTACATTTTGAAGGAGTATTTAGAATTGCACAGATGTTAGGTTATACTAACAACTTAGAGCACATTGCATTTGGCACTATTAACGGGAGTGATGGTAAACCATTTAAAACAAGAAGTGGTGAAACTTTAAAATTAGACGAATTAATAAATAATACTAAAGAAATATTTTTAAGTAAACGTGAAGAAAATAAGAATATGAGTAGTACTGATTTAGATAAAATAGTTAACTCAATTATTAAATATGCAGATTTACAAAACAACAGAGAAAAAAGTTACAACTTTGATATAGCTAAATTTAGTGAAGTAAGTGGTAAAACTGGTCCTTATATCCTTTATAGTGCACTTCGTATTAGAAAGATACTTACATCAAATACTTTTAATAAAGGTAATGTAAGTGATACTATTTATAATGATATAGACAAGAATTTAAGACTAAAACTACTTGATTTTAACAAATACTTAGATAAAGCTATAGAAGATAGACTTCCTTCTGTAATAGCCGAATATGTTTATGATTTAGCTAACTTACTAAATAGTTTCTATCAAAATATTAATATAAGTAAGATAGAAGACGAAACTATGAAAAATGATTATTTAAATATATTAGATTTATCATTTAATGTATTAAAGGAATGCCTAGATTTACTAATCATTGAGCTTCCTAGTGAAATGTAAGAAGCTTAAGGGCTTCTTTTTTGGAAGATAAGGGATGCGATAATATGGAAGAGTTTTATTTAGAAGTACCATCTATGAATAGAGAAAATGAAATAACAGAATATTGTAATGAGTTAGTTAAATATAATTCTGATATAAATGGAATAGAAGTATTAACTAAAATACTAAATGGATATACATTTCGTGAAACACCAGAGCATTCTTTAAAATTAGGTACAGAAGAGTATGCAAAGTAATTAGGGAAAGCTCAAGTAAAAACTTATCTATTAGTTAGGAAAAATGATAATGTAGTGGTGGGTGCATCAAATATTCGCTTTAACTATCTAGGTGGTACTAAGAAGTTTGATGGAAATATCGGATACGGAATTAGACCAACTGAAAGAGGAAAAGGATATAGTAAAGTACTTTTATATTTAACTTTATTAGAATGTAAAAAATTAGGACTTGAAGAAGTAAAGTTAGTTTGTGAAAAAAGTAACATAGCTTCAAACAAAACAATTATATCGTTAGGTGGGGTATTAAAACTATCAGAAGTAGACCCAAGTGATAAAATATTAACAAATGTATATAGTATTGATTTAGAAGAGTTAAATGAATAATGAAAGAAAGGTGGAAAAATTATGTATGAAAAAGTATTGTCGTCAGATAATATTGTGTATATTAAATTAACTGAAAGTTAGGTTAATGAATATTTAGAATTAGTTAATGACCCTGAAATTCAAGAGTTAGTTAGTACTAAAAAGAAGACAATATTATTAAGTGATGAATTAAAATGGATAAAGAGTAAACTAGAAAACAATGATTATGTTTTTACTATGATAGAGAAAAATACTAATGAATTTATTGGAAATGTTGAATTAATGGATTATAACGGAGAAAGTGCTGAGCTTGCAATATCTATATGCAAGAAAATGCAAAACAAACATTACGGAATGGAAGCTATGAAAACAATTATTGACTATGCTTTTAACGAGGTAAAACTTAGTACTTTAAATGCAGTAGTATTTTCAAATAATTATAGGAGTTTACATTGTATAGAAAAATTAGGTTTTATTAAATATAAAGTTGTGCCTAATGTAAAAAAAGTAGATGATTTAGAAGTAGACGATGTTTATTTGAAACTTGATTATTCACGTCAATAATTATGTTTGAAATGAAATTAAAAGAAAGAATTTAATAGATACATTGAAAAGAAGGTAAAGGTATGAAAGCGTATTTAGATATTGAAAATTCAAAAACAAAGCAAGTGACAACTGTTGAGGTTCCAGTAGTGTCTTGTGATTTAGGAAAAAGAGTTATCTTTGATATTAAAGATATTAATGAGCAAGATATGAACTTGATTTTAAACGCTATTAATACAAGTAAAGAATATACATATACAGATATAGAATTGTTCTTTATTGATAAAGATAATATCCCAAATTTTGGTTCTGATTATCTAGCTATAATTAATGATAATTATTTGATATTAGACTATCAAAAACATGATAATATTAATAAAAATGTTCAAAATGAAGACTGGACTTACAATTACGAAAATGATTTTGAAGAATATACTAGGTTATTTTTGAAAAATAAAAGTGCAAATTATATGATAGTATTTTATGATAATGGTTTAAAATATGAATTTAGAGAAATCAAGCCAGCTAGCACACTTTTTACAGATTACTTTTTTGATAAAGGTTACAAAGCTATTGCTTTATTTAAGAAAAATAATCTTAAGAGTGAAATATTAAATAGTGATATTAGAGATAATTTAATTTATGTTGATGGTTACTGTGAAATGTCTTGTGAATAATGGTTATTAATAAACAATAATTTGCATTATAAGTAAAAGTGTGCTATAATAAGTACACTTTTTATTAAGGGGGAAAGTATGAAAGAATATGATGGAAAATTAGAAAATGAATATATAAGTATTTTAAAAGAAAATGGTTTTTCTGACAAAGACATTAATAAGATAGAAAGCCTTTTATATGAATACAAGGATACATTAACAGATTTTAGAGATTTGGTTGGAGATAGTCTTTTACCTGATAAGTTTTATTTTTATAATAACATGAAACATTTTGCGTATTTATTTAATAGTGATGTTGATAAAACTGTAACAAAAGAATACTTAAATTTCAATAAATTTATTTACTATATAGTTAAACTTATCGGACCCAATTTTTTACTATCAAAACAAGTAATTGAAAATAGAAATGTTTTAAAAGGAGTAGACGCTAAAGATAATGGTATTACTCTTCCAAAAGAACCAGTAATGTGGACACCAAACCATCACTTCAAAGATGACGTTTTATGTTCAATGTTAAAAACTCAAAGACCAAGTTGTATGGTTTTCGCAAGCATTCCCCATTTTTTTAATTCATTTGATGGAATGCTCGCATATTCTTTAGGTGTTATTTTAATAAATAGAAAAAGTGAAAAAAGCAGAAGTACATGTTTAGAAAAAATGAAAAGAGTAGTTGAACTTGGTTCAGATTTAATAGTTTGGCCTGAAGGTGTATGGCATAAAAATCCAAATGATTTAATTTTACATTTATGGCCTGGTATATACAGGTTATCAATTGAAAAGGGAACAAAAGCAGTACCAATGGTACATTATGTAAGAGACACTACTCAAAGAGAAAAGAAAAATCAAAACTTAATTCATACAGTAATTGATGAACCAATTGACTTTAATACTATGCATGGAATGGGAGAACGTGCTTGTTTAGAATATTATAGAGATATAATGTGTACTTGGTATTACTTAATGATGAAAAAATACGGTCAAAGCACTAGAGAAGAAGAACTTAAAGATTTTGATAACTCAGTTGAGGCTTGGGAAGACCATTTAAACAAACTTCTTAGTAATGCAGCGAGATATGATAAAAGTATAGAAACAACAGCAAGTTACCATATGAAAAATTATGTCACACCATTAGAAGTTTATAAAAATATTGCTTCATTAGATATTACAAAAGATAATGCAGTGGAAGTAATAAATGCTAGAAAATTAGTAAAAGAATATAAAATTAATGATTTTCAAAGTAGATTTTAAAAAGAGGACAAGTTTCTCTTTTTTTATTATTTTTATTATGCTATAATTATAATAGGAAGTGATAGATAATGGCAGGGATTTTATTACCTATATG
>CAVITD010000099.1:1853-6526 GCA_963645645.1 uncultured Eubacteriales bacterium | reverse complement strand
TGCTTATATAATAAAGGAAGGCTATATGCCAAGAATTGACTACTTAACTGTAGTAGATAATGTTTATTTAAAGGAGGGAGATTATGACATCTCTAAAAAGTAAATTAAATTTTAATAAGTTAAGAAATAAGAAAGATAAGATTAAAACTAGACTCAAAAGTAAAGATAAAGAACCTAAAATTAAGAAACCTAAAAATAAGAAAGTTATATGGTATAGAATACTTACTATTATAACTGGACTTGCAATTATTGCTTTTGTAGTAATCATATTATTTGCAGCATACATCGTTATAAGTGCGCCTGAGTTTACAGAAGAAAAACTGTTTAACAAAGACTCTACTGTTATATATTATGGCTCTGATAACAAGATACTTACTACTCTAGGCATGAGCGCTGGTAACGGAGAAGTTGAAAACAGAGTTAAAGTAGATTATGACGAACTACCAGAAGTTTTAATAGATGCAGTTGTTGCAACTGAAGACTCAAGATTCTTTCAACATAATGGTGTAGACTTAGCAAGATTTTTAAAAGCAAGCTTTGGACAGTTAGTCGGTCAGTCAGGTGCTGGTGGAGCATCTACTTTGACAATGCAAGTAAGTAAAAATGCTCTTACAGATACAACAAGCGAAGGTATTAAAGGTATTATAAGAAAGTTTACTGACATATATTTATCAGTATTTAAAATAGAAAAGAAATACACTAAACAAGATATAATAGCATTATATTTAAACAGTGAATACTTAGGAAACCATTCATATGGTGTTGAAAAAGCAAGTCAAACATACTTTGGTAAGAGTGTTAAAGATTTAACTTTACCAGAAGCAGCACTTATTGCAGGGCTCTTCCAAGCACCTTCAGCATATGACCCATTTAACTATCCAGAAGAAGCAGAAGCTAGACGTAATCAAGTATTAAACTTAATGGTAAGACATGGCTACATTTCAGAAGAAGAAGCAAGTATTGCTAAACAAATACACGTAGAAGACATGGTTATAGAAAGACAAAGTTATATTAGTGAATATCAAGGATACATTGATACTGTTATACAAGAAGTAAGAGATAAATATAAAGTAGATCCATATAAAGTTCCACTAGAAATATATACATATTTTGATCCAGATAAACAAGATGTAATAAATAGCATTTATGATGGAACAAGTGGATATGAATTTAAAGACGAAAAAGTACAACTTGGTATGGTAGTGTTAAATAACAGTGATGGAACAATGGTAGCAGTTGGTTCAAGAAGAAATCATGACGGAGAAATGCAATTTAACTATGCAACTAGTATAAATAGACACCCAGGTTCAATAATTAAACCAATACTAGACTATGGTCCAGCAATAGAATACTTAAACTGGAATACATACACTCCACTATTTGATGAAGAAACACCATATAATAAAGGTGGAGTTATTAAAAACTGGAATGGAAATTATGCAGGACTTGTAACACTAAAAACTGGGTTATCAAAAAGTTTAAATACAACAGCTCTTCAAGCATTCCACGCAACTACTAACGAACAAAAATGGAAGTTCTCCACATCTCTTGGAGTAACACCAGGAAACAATGATGGTAATATCTACGAGTCAGCATCAATTGGTGCATTTGAAGGAACTAACCCAAAACAAATGGCTGGAGCTTATGCCGCGTTTGCAAATGGTGGGTACTACACTGAACCTCACTCAGTAAAAAGTATCAAATACATTGAAAGTGGAGACACTGAAGAAATAAAATATACAAAAACAAGAGTTATGAAAGAAACAACAGCTTACTTAATTACAAACGTACTATTTAACGTTACCCCTTACGCATCAACTGTAAGTGGAACACAAGTAGCTACTAAAACAGGTACATCTAGTTATGATGAAACACGTTTAAAACAAGAAGGAATTAGTTTAGATGCAATACAAGACTCATGGGTAGTAACTTATAACCCAGACTATACTATAGCTTTCTGGAATGCATATGACGAATTAGATAAAGAATACTACTATAAGATGTATCAATCTACTATTCATAGAAATAAAATACAGTCAATTGTAACTCAAAAGATATTTAATACAGGAAGTAAGTTCACTATACCTAAAGGACTTGTACAAAGAGAAGTTGAATTAGAAACTATACCAGCAAGACTAGCAAGTGAGTATACACCAGATGCATTAAAAGAAACACACTACTTTATCGCAGGAACTGAACCTACTGAAACAAGTACAAGATTTAGTAAATTAAATGACGTAACTGATTTAAAAGTAATTGAAACAGGTACAAGTGCTAAACTAACATGGACAGGTATATCAGTACCACAAGCAATAGATACAACATATTTAACAGATTACTTTAATACTAACTTTGGTTCATGGGCAGAAAAAAACTATAATTTAAGAATTGAATACAATAAAGCTAATATTGGAGAGTTAGGTTATGACATATACTTACAAAGTGGTAATAACTTAACTTATGTAGGCACAACAAAAGACACAACGTACACTATTAACAATACTACTAACTATGACTCAGTTGTTGTAAAAAGTGCATATAGTATATTTAAAGCTAATCAAAGTAATGGTAAAAGTGAAACATTAAAAGGCTCAACTACTGAATTTAGTATAGAACTAGAAGCAGTAAGTACACCAAATGGAGACTATGTACACCCTACTTATAAAGTTGGAGATAGTATTCCTGATATGGGGCTTAAAACAATAAAGTTCTTAATAAATAAAAAAGACGCTACTGACACTTTATCAAGTAGTAATATAAAATATGAAATTAAAGATTGTACTACAACATGTACTAAAGTAGATAAAATAGATAGTTCTAAAGTAAGTGAATATGAAATAACTTATACAGTAAATTATCTAGGAAGTATACACACAGAAATAAGATATGTTCACATAAAAGGAGACTCAGAATAAGTCCCCTTTTTATTTTGTCAAAGCTACTGTACTAGTAGAACTTGCTATCTCAAGCATTTCATTACTACTTAAACTTTCTCCAATAATATAGTATTCTTTTCCATTATTAGACCAGTTTAAACTAGTATTAGTCATAACCCCAAGAATATTGCCATACTGTACAACTTCTCCACTTACCAAAGTAGTTTCATGCTCTTTATTAATACTAGCTTCTTCAATTAATATGAATGGTTTACTCCCAGTATAAGAAAGAATTACTCTCTCACTATCATCTTTAGTTATAACTTCTTCTGTTGAATACTTAGTACCACTAGGTAAATACATTGGATATATAACACTATCTAAAGTGCTTGAAGTAGGTTTATCAGTACTAATCTCTTTAATATTACTAGACAAAGCAAAATAGTTTTTATCATACTTAGTTTTAACATCTATCTTACTTATAACAGTACTAATCATTACAGTACCACTACTATTCTTAACAACTACCTTAGTAGGTAAATAATCACTTCCTAAAGTAATCTCTTCATTCTTTAAATCACTATTATTTGGATAATTAACTTTACTTATAATAGTATACTTATCTTTATTAATAGAAACACTTCTATCAGTATCATTATTAATATCTTTTAAAATAGCTTCTAATATATAACTTTGACTACTATTACTAGGCCATTCACTTTGGAACTTAAAGCTCTTATTAATACTAGGTGTCACAATAAATACACCTTCTTCATTCTTAAGTATTACTTGTTCATGCTTATTCTCCTTATTTATAAGAGATACTTTATAATAATTTCCTTTCTTATATGTAACATCCACTTCATAATTATACTTATCTTCATTATTAGCTATTTGCATTTCTCCAATTAAGTGATAATTCTCTAAAGAATTTACTTTATTTTCAAACTCCTTAATTACATCATCACTTTTCTTACCACATCCAGTTAATATTAATAATGTAGATAATACTACTAAAAACTTTTTCAAAATAACCCTCCTTTAATTATTTACATTAAATTATATTTAATTAAAATTATCTTATGTATAAATAAATAAAATTTGATTAAACTAGTAGTATAAGGAGGATAATAAAAATGCAATCATTACAAAAAATATGCCTAGGTCTAACAATTGTAGGTGCTTTAAACTGGGGTCTAGTAGGCTTATTCAACTTTAACTTAGTTGAAGCAATATTCGGAGTAGACGCATTACTTACTAAAGTAATCTATTCATTTGTAGGTCTTGCTGGTATAATAAACATCGGGTTATTACTTACTCCATTTGAAAAAGACGCAAAATAAAGGGGCTGTAATGAAATGAAATAATTTCATTACAGTTTCTTTTTTTAAAAGAAACTAAAAAAACGTTAGAAAACTTAATCTCTAACGCAATTTTGTGATACAATCTAATTGTCGAAAGAAGATGTATCACATGAATTATTTTAACACAATAATGCCTTTTTTCATAGTCCCCTCAATAGAGGTCTGTGAGGAATTTGAAAAAATAGATAAATTTTTACTTATTTTAAATAAAAGTGGAATAGGAAAAGTATCTTGCGAAGTTATGCTTATGTGTTTAGGAAGAAATATTAGAAAATTTTTTGTTTTGTTAGATACTAAAAATATTAAAAGTAATTATTGGGAAAAATCAGATGATTTAAAATCAGAAAAAATACCTTTTCCAAAACAAAAAAATAAAAAGAAAAAGAATGTATGAAATTATTTCATTTCATTACAGCCCCTTTTTGTTTAGCCT
>CAVITD010000099.1:0-1843 GCA_963645645.1 uncultured Eubacteriales bacterium | reverse complement strand
AATTATGCAAGTATGATTTACGGATAATATATTTAATGCAACAAGAGCAGCCAAGCCACAACGTAATAAAGGATTGCATTAATAAATATATCTTGCCACATCATTATGAAATATTTGTACGAATTACTAAAACAATCATATCAGAATTTAATTTAGATATAAGCAATCAGTATTTAGATGGAACAAAAATAGAAGCAAATGCAAATAAATATAAATTTGTTTGGAAACCAACTACTTTTCATAAAAGACTAGATACCAAAATAAAAGAATTGCTAGTGTCAATGGAAATAGAGGTTACCGATAAGCAATTAATTAAAAGTAATAAATTAAATGAGTTTATTAAAAATTATATTGCTAATAAGAAAATAGATATAAATTCAATAACTTTTGGAAAGGGTAAGCGTTTAACAAAGGAACAAAAGAACTATAAATTAGCATACCAATATTTGATTAAATTATTAGAATATGAAGAAAAAGAAAAAATATGTGGTGAAAATAGAAATTCATATTTTAAAACAGATAATGATGCAACCGCTATGGTATTAAAAGAAGATTACTATTCTAAGTTAAGCCATGACTTTCATGCAGGATATAATATTCAGGTTTTAGTATCTAGTGGATTGGTTACGATGTATGGAGCATTCCAAGACAGGAGCGATTACTATACTTTTATTCCTATGAATGACTTGTATTTTAAATATTACAGTGAATATCCCAAAAACGAATGTGCTGATTCAGGCTATGGCATTTATGTCAATTATAAATACATAAGGGAACATAACATAGGAAATTATGTGAAATTTCAATCTTGGACAGGAGAAGCAAATGGAAAACGTCCTCAAATTTTTTATACATTTGATGATGGAGTTTTATGCTTAAATACATGTATTGGTGAAGAGATATCATTTAATTCTAGTCGTCATCAAAGAAATGAAGGTGGTAAGCTTTTTAAGTTTATTGGCTGCAACAATTGTAATTATGCATACATATGCAAGAAGAATTTAAAAAATAAAAATTTAGATTTTCGCTTGTATGAATTGATACCTGATTATGAGTTGTTAAAAGAACAAGCAAGAAATAATTTGTTGTCAGCCAAAGGCATTGAAATAAGAATTAATAGAAGTATCCAAGTTGAAGGAACATTCGGACAATTGAAGCAAAATATGCAATATGTTAGAATTAGAAGACGTGGAATAGAAAAAGTATCTTGTGAAATTATGCTAATGTGCTTAGGAAGAAACATTAGAAAATTTTTTGTTTTGTTAGATACTAAAAATGCTAAAAGCAATTATTGGGAAAAATCTCCCAATTTAAAAACAGAAAAATTTCCTTTTCCAAAGCAAAAAAAAGAAAAGAAAAAAGCTGTATGAAATTACTTTATTTCATTACAGCCCCTATTTTTCATATGAACAAAAAATTTAAATATTATTTTTAGAATCAGTACTGCTATTTAACGGTCTATTATAATGACATTTGGGATAATTAGAACAACCAATAAACATTCCATATTTTCCTTTTCGTTCAACCAATTTTCCTCCACAAAAAGGACAAATCATATTTCCTTCGAAGTCACTATCCATTTTATTACTTTTTCCTAAATTACATCTATCACACAAAGTTTGAAGATTACTCATGACAGTTTTTCCGCCTTTAGAAACAGGTATAATATGGTCAACGTGCAACTTGGCACCATCTTTAGCTGTCGCTCCACATATTTGACATGTATAGTTATCTCTTTTTAATACATTATATCGAATATCATCATTCATGATTTTGCGTTCTTGTTTTTTTGTTTCAGTGTATTTTTGACCATTTTGCCATTCATTATAAAGAACTGTTAAAT
>CAVITD010000098.1:0-7498 GCA_963645645.1 uncultured Eubacteriales bacterium | reverse complement strand
TTGCTATAATGTTACATAATATACCAGAAGGAATAAGTATTGCAGTACCAGTCTACTACGCTACTAATAAAAGAAGTAGGGGACTTATGCTTTCTTTAATTTCAGGCTTAGCAGAGCCGTTAGGAGCTATTTTAGCTTATATACTATTTAAAGATTATATTAATGAAACGCTAGTAAGTGTTGTGTTAATGTTTGTAGCTGGTATAATGACGACACTTGCAATTAATGAAATGATACCTGAAGTTAATAAATATAATAATAAAAGATTAAGTATAATTGGTATGATTATAGGTGCAATATTGGTGTTAGTTAATCTAATATTATTCTAAATTTACAAGTTCTGATAATATATATTATGTTAAGTTCTATTTTTGAGAAAGATTTGGTATAATAGATTATTAGTTATTAATTTAGATTTGTACTCTATTTTATAAATAAAAAGATATATAGCTATTATTTACTATATATCATAGTGTGTCCACATTCTATAAATATAAATTTCTTTTTTTGTTTCGTTCACTTTATATACAATGCGATGTTGTCTGTTTATTCTTCTTGAATATAATCCTTCATAATTTCCTACTAGTTTTTCATACGATGGTGGATATGCAAATGGGTTCTCCATCATTATATTTAAAATTTGTTTTGCAGCATTCTCTAACCCAGAATTTTTCAATTTCTTTTTATCTTTTGAAGCGTATTTAGAAAAATAAATATTATACATTTACCATTCTTTGTCTGAATCGTATAATTCAGATTTACCCCAATCTTCTTTTTTATCTATATCTTTTATACTTTTTGAAAAACCAGGTATGCTATCTAAATATAAAGTTTCTTCTATATTTTTCCATTCGTTTTCACTGATTAAAACTGCATTATCTCCTTTACTATTTACAATAGTTATTGGGTTATATCCAACATTTACATCACTAACTAATTGAAACAAATTTTGT
The DNA here is from genome assembly GCA_963645645.1 of uncultured Eubacteriales bacterium. GTDB lineage: Bacteria > Bacillota_I > Bacilli_A > RF39 > UBA660 > CAG-628. Next base: position 6,545 of record CAVITD010000098.1, on the reverse strand, counting down.
CTTGCATTTGTTATATTTATACTGTTCATATTATCTAGCCTCTTTTCTATATAATATTATAACGTACTTTTAAACGTACGTCAATAGTATTGTATGAATTTTTATAAAAAATATACTAAATTTATTAGTTCTTTCCTACCCTACTATATTTTTATAGCAAGGTTATGACATTTTTTTAAAATTTTTTATGTTTAAGTGTGTAAGATGTATTTATATTACTTTCAATGTACTTAAGAAATGACTGATAGTCTTCTTTTAAGTTCAATCCTACTATACCCATGTCACTTGGAAAAGAGATGTAAATTGAGTTTTTATTAAGACACTTATCTTCTTCAGTAGGAAAATACACTAAACCATATGAACTTTCCCAATCAGGGTTGATTACAGAATGGCATTCAGTATTTCTAAAAAGTAGTCTTCTTAGAAAATCTGGGTTAACTAATGGAAAGTATATTTTTTTGAGATTTAGTAATTCTCTTTCCTTCTTTACTGTTATTACAGTATAAATCATTTCGTTTCTATAATCTGATGTGTAGGTTATTGCAAATATATTTAGTTTTACGTTATAAGTTTTTTCTAACTCTTTAATTAAACAAATTAAGCATACTCCCCTATTGATGATGGCACTTTTACTTTCGGTTTCTGGATAACTCAGTGTAAAATTTATTACAATTGTTTTAACTGGTTTTACTTGATAAGCGGTGTTAATCATGTTTCTAGGGTTATTTTTTAGAAATGCTGGTATATTTGGATAGTATCCACTGATTTTTAACTCTTTTGATTTAGTGTAATCATTAATTATTTGAGTTTCTAAGTTAGTTATTTTTTCTTTAAAAGTTTCATACTCATAGTCCCATCCATAGTAGCAAGCGTCCCAAGCTTCTTTAAATGTTTTAAAATAATGGAAATATTCATAATAAGCATCACTTTGTGTTTTATGAAATACATAACGATTTATGGGCATAGTGATTATTTGTTTTAAGAATTCTTCTAAGCTAGTGAACTCTCTATAAAAGAGTTTGTAGTTTTCTGTATTTATTAATAAATTCTTTTTATCTGGTGTAGTAATCATTATTAGAAACCTCCATAATACTCTCTTTTATAGCTATAGTCTTCTTCTCTACTTTCTTTGTACACATTTTTACTTACTTCGTATTTACTGTTTAGGTAGTTTAAAAACTCGTCAGAGTATCTTATATTTGATTTTAATTCTCTACTAATAGTGGCTAAACTAAATTTGTCCAAACCTTGTATTATAGTTAAGTCAAATATGTCGTATATGTTAAAAGCATTACTATTTAATAAGTCTACTGCATTAATTATGTTTCTTGTTGATATTACGTGCCTGATATCATTTTTATTTATTATTTCTCTTATATTCCAAAATAATGGTAGTAGATCTGAATTATCGGTAAGCTTTTCTTCTATGTTTTTGTCATAGTCTATTACTACTGGTAAGAAACGGTTAAGTGAAGCTCCATCTAGTGCTTGTCTACCACAATATATGTTATCTGCTCCTGTACCAAAAGTATTAGCGGCTGCAATTAATCTGAAATTTGGGTGTGCTTGATAGAAGTTACCATCAGGAAAAGCCATGTAATTATTGTAACCTGTTCCAATAGCTGAGTTTATAGCTAGAAGTGCTGAAGGACTAGAGTTATCTATTTCGTCTATAAACATTAGTCCACCTTCAGTGAATGCTTTAAAAAATTGTGTTTGCTGATAACGACCATTCGCGTCCATAAAGCCTAGTATTTTAAATTCGTCTGTTACATCATTTATATAGTATAGCTGTAAATCAAGAGACTTAGCGACTTGATCAACTATGACGTTTTTACCACTTCCAGCAGGACCTTTTAGAAGTGTAGGTTTTTTCATGTGAACAAGAGATAAAACTTTTTCAAATTTTTCGTGAAACAAATCTTTTGAAGTAAATTTCTTTTGGTAACCATCAATATTTATAATTATAGTTTTACATGGATTTATTTCAATTAGTTTTTCTGCGGCACTAGAAATGACTTCGTTAATGATACTACCCTTTTTTTCTGATAGTTCTTCTAATATTTCTTTATGTCTTTTAGCTATATTTTGGTAGTCATCTTTTAAAGTTTTACTTAACTCTTGAGATTTATTAATGTACGGAATTAACTCGTTTATCTCTCTATTTATAGTTTTAGCAAAGTGATCTATAAACTCTTTTTCTTTTTTATTTAGTACTTTTGTAGCTTTTGTTTCTATTATGTTATTTATATCTTTTAAAAGAACGTTTATTTCTGTGGTTTTATCAGATAACATTTCTATTATTCTATTTGTATCATTTAATACCTCCTTGCTTTTTTCAAGTGAAGAGTTAAGGTTTTCTTTCTTTTTAGTCATTTCTTTGTCGAAATTATTTAAGATATTTTCTACTAAACTATATAAATTTTCTTTAGTTTCATTTACTTTGGCAACATACTCTTTTATGTAGTTATCTAGTTCAGCGTCTTTTTCTTTTAGTATGTCAGGGTTTGAATTTAGAACACTGCTTATTTTTTCTTGCTCACTTTTTGTTTCTGTTATATTTTTTTCTAATGATTTAATCATTTCACAAATAGTTCTCAATACTTCTTTTATCCATTCTTCGTTAATCATTTATATTTCCCCCTTAGTTAATTTCAGTACTTTTTCATTTTCAGTGTTAAAACATTCATATAGAGACTCTCTTCTGTACCTTTTTATGTTAAATAAGTTTTCTATTGTTTCGTTATTACATTCCCAACTCCATTTCCAGTCTTCATCTAGGTCTGTATACGGGTAATCAGGAGAGCAAGTAAAGCCACGTTTTTCTTTAATTTGTTTAAATAATTTAATGGTTTTCTCCATTTCCTTACCATGTAGTACATCTCTTGGGTTACAACGTTCATTATATCTTCCTATAAATTCTATGTGCATATTTAAGCTTATATCGTTGGGATGAGTAAATAAGGATTTCAAGTCGTAAGATACTTCTGTTTCGTTATTAAATAAAAGCATTATTTTGCTGTTACCTAAAGTAAAAGCAGTAAGTAAGTATACACTTAATTCATAGCCGTAGATATCACTATAGAAAATGTCGTAATTATTTAAGTAATGTAAGTTAAGTAAATATTTTAAGTAACTGGACGCATTTAGCTCTATCCTGTCGAGTGAACACACTATGAACTCCATTAAAGAACTGCATGAGTTTTTACCTGGTAAGTTAGGACTAATTAATTCATAGATAAAACTAAATAGCTTAGTGGTCTTTGTGAAGTTTAAACTCCCTATAAACGCGTGTGAACACAATATATGAGTAAGATATTCCCCATCTTTATTTGGTTTATATAAGTTATCTCCAAAAAAATTAATTAGGTTTTCTTTGTTTATGTCTTCTTCTTTAGTAATAGCTGTATATAAATATAAATTTTCTAAGTTTACTTCATGTATATTTATGTTAGTGCTATTTAATAGTTCTTCTAATTTACTAATCATTTTCTGTCCTCTTTTCTTTTAAGCAAGACGTTTTTATAAGATTTAAATACTCAAGAAAATCACTTGTTACGTTATCTATAAAACTTATAATTTCTTTTTCTTTTAAAACATTAAGTTGGATGTCAGTTAGTCTTATGCTTTCGTTAATAAATTCTCCTGTTAAATTAATGACATTAACAACATTTGAGTAATCTACTTCTTCAATTCCTGGATTTACTAGAGTTTTAGAGTATTTGATAAACTTTTCTTTATTAAAGTTTGTGCCATAGTAATTCAGTAAGATTTTATTTATTTTAGTGTAATCGTTATATATACCTTTTGTGTTGTTTGGATTAAATATATTTTTGATATCAATTTCTTTCATTCCTTTAAGTGACGAAGTTATATAATCTTTATAAAATATTCTATCTGTATACAAGTGAAATAAGTAACCTAATACATCCATATTATTAAATAAACTACAATACTTTTTTATAAATAATTTAGTATCTGGAATTAACATGTCTAGTTTAGTTAAAGTATTTCTAAAATGGGTTATGTTTTTTTCTAGTTGTAACGAGGTTTTATCTACACTATTTTCAACGCTTACAATATCTGGCATTAAGTTTCCTAATAGAAAGTAAGTTTTCTCTTCTTCTGATAAGGTTAAATTGTATTTGCATTCTATTTTTTTAAGTAATGTTTCTCCAGCAATGTTATGAATTATAAATGATGCCATGCTTTTTCCTCCTTTGATAACTTAATTTTAACAGACATATTAAGGTGTGTAAAATATTAATTTGTCATGTTTTTCATAACTACTAGTTATAGATAAAAAGATAATACTTTATATTAGTTATTGAAAAGTAATGGGTAGTTTGCTATAATACTTGCACTGGAGAGTGAAATTATGAATGTTAATTTGGAACTTTATAGAGTGTTTTATAGTGTTACAGTAAATAAAAATATTACCAAAGCAGCTAGAGAGTTATGTATAAGTCAGCCTGCGATTAGTAAAAGTATTAAGAAACTTGAAAGTCTTCTTAATTGTACTTTGTTTATTAGAAGTAAGAATGGTGTTGTTTTAACTAATGAAGGAGAAATTTTATTTACTCAGATTAAAGAAGTGATGGAAAATATTAATAGTGTTGAAGAAAAGATTAAAGAACTTAATAATCTAGAAGGTGGAAGTTTAAATATAGGTGTGTCTAATACTATTACACAAAATTATTTGTTAGGTTATATTAAAGAATATCATAAAAGATACTCTAAGATTAAGATTAATATTTTTACTGGTCCTGCTAATAATTTGATTAATAAAGCTAGGACTGGTGTTATAGATATAATTATTTTGAATTTACCTTATTCAGTGCCAGTTGACTTTAATACTGAGAAACTTCTTCAAATACATGATGGATTTTTTGCTAGTAGTGAATATTCATTTTTAAAGGATAAAAGTATTAGTTTAAGTGAGTTAAAAGAATACCCTTTGATACTTATTGCTAAGGGGTCTAATACAAGATATTATTTAGATGAGTTTTGTTTAAGCAATAGTGTCAATTTAACTCCTGAAATGGAACTTACTAGTCATTCTTTGGTAAAAGAATTTACTAAGCTTGGTTTTGGAATTGGACTTATTACAAAGGAATATATTACTAGTAAATTAGATAACGAGGAGTTATTTCAAATAGATGTTAGACCAAGTTTGCCTAGTAGATATATTGGGATGATCTACTTAAAAGAAAAGAAACTTAGTAAATCTGCAAGTGCATTTTTTAAATTATTAAAAGAGTACCATAACTGATACTCTTTTATAGTGTCTTTGACAATGTTTTTGATTTTTTGTTTAACTCATGATATATTGTTTTACCTTCTACTATTTCATTAAATAAATCTCTATATAATGGAGTTATTTCAATTAAAAATACTTTTCTATCTTGATAATGAATGTAAAACATGGTAGCAATGCTATGTGTTTGATTTATTTTGCTAGTTGATGGAACACCTATATATATTGAATTATCTATAGTTTTAATGAAACCTTGATGTAAGTGACCTGATATGTTTACTTTGTATATTGGATTAAATAGTTTGTAATTTAAATTCATGTTTGGAAATGATAGTCTATCTACATTATTAAGGTCTTTTATTTTGTTTATTTTTAAATCGTTTAACATAAAATTGTAGTATAATTTGTGGCTTATATGGAAGTCTGTATCGTTAAAATTAATGATATTACTGTTTTCTGGAAGCATATATAAGTCTTTTCTATACATTGATAATGAGCGGAAATCGTAGTTTCTTAGTACTGTATTTTGATTAAAATATTTTTTATATATTTCGTCATGGTTTCCTAATAAACTATAAGTCATGATATCAGTTTTTGGATAGTTATTTATAAATAGGTTTATATTTCTATAAAAGTCAAAGTAATTATTTATATTTCTATCAAATAAATCTCCTAGATGTAAGCAAGTTTTAATACCATTATTTTTAGCATATAAGTATAGGTTATTTAGTAAGACAAAATCTTCTATATCAGAATTACCAATATGTGTGTCTGAAATTAATAGTATTCTTTTGTCTTTATCAGTCTTATCAATTAGATTATAGTAAGACCTTGAATAAGTAGAATTCCATAGGTGTTCATCTAAAAGTACGTAGTCAGTCTCTTCATTAATAAAATCATTTCTTACAATGCATCCTTTACTAACAAGTAAGTAGTCTATTACATTATAAAGTATCTTATCATTAAATATGATATTCTTGTTAAATAGTTCTCTATAGTAATCGTTATAGCTAAACAAACTAAATGTGTTCTCGTAATTAGTTGAGTCGTTATAGTTAGGGTTATAAGTAAATCCATCTTTTATAAGTAACTCTTTAATAAAACTTATTTTTAATACGCTATAAAGTCTAAAGTAGTTTAGTATAGTGTTAGTTAGCACAAGAAATTTTCTTGATTTGTTTCTATCATATGTAATTCTGTCATTAAATATAATCACTTTACTCCCTCATTTCGTTGTACTTTATTTTACTACGAATTAAATATTAATGCAAGAAAAAAGTTAGTTAAT
>CAVITD010000097.1:3253-8238 GCA_963645645.1 uncultured Eubacteriales bacterium | reverse complement strand
GTTAAAATCTTTAGTAGGGCCTGAAAAAGATAAGGTTATGAGTCAAAGAGATCTTGCTAATATATTAGGATGCTCTAATTCTACAGTAGCTAGGTGGTTGAGGGAAGAGAATTCTTTAAATATTTTATATGCTTATAAAATATGTGAAATTTTATGTTTAGATAAAAAAGAATATTTATGTTTTAAAGAGTTACATAATGATAATTTATATAATGAATCTTTTGATAAATTAAATATTGTTAATAAAAAGAAAGTACTAGAGTATGTAGATTATTTATTATATCTTCAAAATAAGGAAGAAATTTCTTTAAGATTAAAGAAATAATACATTTTTTGTTATTTTGTACTTGTATTTAATATTGAAAAAATGGTAATATTAAGTAGAGGAGGTATAAACGTGATTAAGAAATTTGTTAAGAAGTTTGAACTTTATTCTATTTTGACTTCTATATTAATGATTATTTTATCTTTGTTTCTAATATTTAAACCAATTAAGTCTATAGAAACTTTTGTAATGTTATTTTCTTTAATTTTAGCTATTAATGGTGTTATAGCTATTTGTACTTATTTTACTATAGATAGTGAAGAAAGAATGTTTAGTTTTGATTTACTTGGTGGAATTACTTTTGTTATTTCTGGAGTATTAGTATTTATTTATAGAAGTAGTTTGACTGAAGTATTTCCTATTATGTTAGGTATTTATGTTATAGTAAGTAGTTTATTTAAGTTACAACTTTCTATTAATTTAATGGGTGTAAAAGATAGTAATTGGTTACTTCTTATTATAATGAGTATTCTTAATATGATTCTTGGTGTTTTATTAATAACTTATCCTTTTGAAAGTATTAAAACTATTACTTCATTATATGGAGTGTTCCTTTTAATAAGTGAAGTTATTAGTTTAGTAGAAGAGTTAATTGTATTAATTAGAATAAAGAAATTTGAAAAAACTATAGGCATGTAGAGTTAATTTACATGTTTTTTTCTTTTTGTTATGTGTTATAATTAAGTTGGAGGTTATTATGGCAAAAGAGAATTTTTTATCGTCAATTTATTTAATAATAAAGAATGAAAAGGGAGAAGTACTTTTACAACGTAGAAAGGGTACTAAATTATGGTGTGGTTTTTTAGCTCTTCCAGCTGGGCATGTTGATATAGGAGAAAATGTGTATGATGCAATGACAAGAGAGGCTAGGGAAGAGTTAGGTATTGAAGTAAGTGTTTCTGATATAATTGATACTTTTGTGGTTAATAGAAAAAATGTGAGTTTACCAAGTTATTTTGATGTTTATTTTGAAATTAAGAGTTATGTTGGAGAAATTAAAATTAATGAAGAAGATAAATGTGAAGAATTAGTGTGGGCTAGAATAGATAATTTACCAAGTGATATGATAACATTTGAAAAGGAAGCTATAGCTAATAATATTAAAGGAATTAAGTTTAGTGTAACACTTGCTGATAATGAAGAAAAACTAGTTAAAAAGAAAAGTGTAAATTCATAAAAGAAGTTATGTCAAATTTTAAGATATAACTCTTTTTTTGTTTAAGTTTATTAAATAAAATGATATAATTATTTTGTAAAATAAAGTGAGGTAAATATGAAGAAATATTATAAATATATAGATTTTTTAAGAGTATTAGCGTGCTTATTTGTGCTTTTATATCACTTGGGTTTATCTAAGGGTGGTTATTTGGCTGTTTGTACTTTTTTTGTTATGAGTGGATATTTTACTTGTAAGAGTTTGTTTAAGGGCAAGGAAATTGATTTAAAGAAGTATTATAAAGATAGGTTTTTTAAGATATATTTACCACTTTTTGTAGTTGTTTTAGTGACAATTGGGGTAGTTAGTTTAATTCCTAATGTTTCATGGTTTAATTTAAAGCCAGAGAGTACTAGTGCACTTCTAGGGTACAATAATTTTTGGCAAATTGAGGCTAGTTTGGATTATTTTTCTAGACATATTAATTCACCATTTATGCATTTATGGTATATATCTATATTACTTCAGTTTGATTTGGTTTTTCCTTTTATTTTTGTTATTCTTAAAAAATTAGGAAGTAAAGTTGGTAAATTTATACCTATTTTGTTAACTTTTATTATAAGTGTGTTAAGTACTATCTATTTTTATAAGTGTAGTTTAAATGGCAGTTCGATGGCTTTATATTATGGGACTTTTACTCGTATGTTTTCTATTTGGGTTGGTGTTTTTTTAGGGTGTGTGCATCATTATTATAAACCTTTAATTTTTAGTAATAAGAAAGTATCTAAAGTAATGTATTCTATTTATTTAGTTATGTTAATTTCTTTATTTATTTTAATAGGGTATGATTCTAAGTATTTTAGTATTGGAATGATATTAAGTACTGTTTTAAGTATGAGGTTAATTAGTTATGGTACAATTGATGTTAATACTAAGAATGAGACTGATTTATTTGGGTATGTTATTAAGAAGTTAAGTGATATTAGTTATTTAGTGTATTTAGTACAATATCCAGTTATTTATTTAATGCAATATAGTGGTTATGAGGGATTTAAGAAAGTTAGTTTAATTATTGTTTTAGTTATAGTTATTTCTAGTGTTTTACATATTACTTTGAATTTTAAGAGTCATAAATTTAAGTTAGTTAGAGGGTTATTTATTATTATAGTGGGTTCTTTTATGATTTATGGAGGTCTTAAATATATAGAGAGTAAGGATCATACTGAAGAGATGAAGGCTCTTCAAAAAGAGTTAGAAGAGAATCAGAAGTTAGTTAATGAGAATCAAATGAATTATAAAGAAGAGTTGGAAAAGGAAAGAGAAGACTTGGATAAGTATTTGAATGAGTTAGATCTTGAGGGGGATAAGTTAAAGGAAGTTATTAAGTCTTTTCCTATAATTGGTATAGGAGACTCAGTTATGTTAGGAGCGATTAATAATTTAAATGAAATGTTTCCTAATGGGTACTTTGATGCTAAGGTTAGTAGGACTGATTATGAAGTTGATGATATATTAATAGATTTAAAGAATAAGAATATGTTAGGAGAACCTATTTTGATACATTTAGGTACTAATGGAGACTGTAGTAGAAGTTGTAAGTTACAGATTATGAAGTTAACTGAAGGACATGAGGTGTTTTGGATAAATACTACTAATTTAGATTATGTTAATGAGAAATTGAAGAAGTATGAAAGTGAGTTTAGTAATTTACACATAATAGACTGGAAGAGTATTAGTAGTGGGCATGATGAGTATTTTTATAGTGATGGAATACATTTAAATCCAGTTGGAAGAAAAGCTTATGCACAGATGATTTTAGATGAATTATATAATTATTATGTAAGTGATTATAAGAAGAAAAAAGAGGAAGCTATAGGTAAATATGAAAGTGAGTTAAAGAATAAGATTACTTTTTATGGGGATACTCTTTTACTTAATGTTTTTCAAAATTTTAAGAGTGAGTTTAGTGATAGTAATTTTATAACTAGAGATAAGTTTAGTTATAGTGATTTAAAGAGTATGATAAGTGAAAGTGTAGAAAAGAAAGAGATTACTAATCGTGTAGTATTTATGTTTGATGAGGATATTAAGGTAAGTGAGTATAAAGAGATTATTAAGATGTTAGATGGTAAAGATGTGTATGTAATAAGTGTTAATAATGAAATTAGTGAGTTAAGTAAGTTAGAGAATGTTAAGGTAATTAAGCTTGATGTTAAAAATAATAAGGATTATTTGATGGCTGATAATAAACATTTGAGTAAGACTGGGAAAGACAAGTTAACTGAGTTAGTAAGCGAGGTAATAAATAATGAATGAAGTAGTTAGTGAGTTATTAAAGAGTGGTAAGAAAGTAAGTACAATGGAGTCTTGTACTGGTGGATATATTGCTAATATTATTACTAATGTAGAGGGGTCAAGTGAAGTGTTTAATTTTGGGGCAGTTACATATAGTAATTCATTTAAAGAGAAGCTTGGAGTTAGTAGTGAAGTAATACTCAAGTATTCAGTTTATAGTATGGAGACATCTATGGAAATGAGTAAGAATATTAGCTTGTATACTGGTTCTAATTATGGAATAGGTATAACTGGTAAGTTAAATCGTGTTGATAAAGAGAATTTATTTGGTAGTGATAATGTTGTGTTTGTAAGTATATATGACAGAGATAATAACGAGTACTTTAATAAAGAAATAGAAGTTAATAAAAGTACTAGAGTTGAAAATAAGGAATATATTGGAAAGCTAGTTACAGAAATGATGTTATCAATATTAAAGTATGGAAAGCTTTAGTTTAATCTAAAGCTTTTTTGTTTGACATATTGTACCAAATATGGTATCATATATAGCTAAAAGAAGGGGTATTATGGAGTTAGTTGATGATGGGTTATTTGATTATAGTGAAAGCGCTAATGAGTTAGGGAATTTGATAATTAAATTTTCTAAGAATTTAAAAAGTAATCAGTCTTTTGAAAGTTATATAAGTTATGAAGAATTTGAGAATTTAATTAGAAGTTTTATTAACGATGTTATGTGTTATTATCTTAAAAGAATTAATGTATCTAGAGAAGTGCTAGTATTAGTTTTTGATTATTGGTTTTCAGGAGCTTTTCTTGAAACTGGTAACGGAATAGTTATACAAAGTGAAATAATGGAAAGTATATATAGGGGTAAAATTGATTATTTATCTGTTATTTTTCATGAACTAGTACATTTTCAAGTGTATTGTGATATTAATTATAGAAAAATTGTTAATGAAGATACGGTTAGGATACTTAAAGAAAAATTGATTAGATATTATGTTGTGGAGCATGACTTTAATGATAGTTATTATTATGGTAATTATCAATATTATTCAGAAGAAGTTTTTGCTAATAATGAAGCTATTAATCAGTTTGTTAAGTTCTTCTATTTAGTATTTAATTCTAAGATTAAAGATAAGAAAACTTTATATAATGATATGTTTGCATTAGAAGAGAGTTTAAGAGAAAATGTGCCTGATTATGAAG